>NZ_JBHXAW010000301.1:0-5306 GCF_042726645.1 Isoptericola sp. NPDC060257 | reverse complement strand
GTGCAGGCGCTGCCGGTCGCCGGCGCGACGGTGTCGCCGAGCGGCGGCTTCCTCGGCGGGGGAGACGGCGCCGCGGCGGCGATCTCCGCGCTGCCTGCCGACCGCCCGGTGCTCCTCGTCTGCGCCGCCGGCGCCCGCTCGGCCCGCGTGGCCGACGTCGCGCGCGCCGCCGGCGTCGACGCCCGCTCCGTCGAGGGCGGCGCCCCCGCCCTGCTCCTCGCCATCTGACCGCGAGGTGGTACCGGACCTGCCGAGGTAGTACGAGGACCCGCGAGGTAGTACCCGACCCGCCGAGGTAGTACGAGCCTCGTCGAGGTGGCGGTCCGTGAGTACTACCTCGGCAGGTCCGGTACCACCTCGGCGTCAGAGGGCGAGGTCGAGGCGGCCGTCGGGGGAGGAGCTGGCCAGCGCGCCCTCGCGGCGCGGGATGCGGCCGGCCCCGGCGGCGAGGCGGCCGGACTCGACGGCGAGGCGCATGGCGTGCGCCATGCGGACCGGGTCGGCGGCACGGGTGACGGCGGTCGCGAGCAGCACGCCGTCGCAGCCGAGCTCCATCGCGAGGGCGGCGTCGGACGCCGTGCCCACGCCGGCGTCGAGGACGACGGGCACGCGCGCGGCACTCGCGATCGCCTCGATGTTGCGCGGGTTGAGCACGCCCAGGCCGGTGCCGATGGGGGCGCCGAGCGGCATGACGGCGGCGCACCCGACGTCCTCCAGCCGGCGCGCGAGGATCGGGTCGTCGTTCGTGTACGGCAGGACGACGAACCCGTCGCGCACGAGCCGGTCGGCCGCCTCGACGAGGCCGATCGGGTCGGGCAGCAGGGTGACGTCGTCGGCGACGACCTCGAGCTTGACCCAGTCGGTGCCGCACGCCTCGCGCGCGAGCTGGGCGGTGAGCACGGCCTCGGCGACCGAGAAGCAGCCCGCCGTGTTGGGCAGGGCGCGGATGCCGAGCCGCTCCAGCAGCCCCCAGATGCCGCCGTCCTCGGAGCCCGCGCCGCCCGGGCGCACCGCGACGCGGCGCATCGCCACGGTGGTGAGCCCGGTGCCCGACGCGACCAGCGCGTCCTCGAGCGTCATGAGGTTCGACGCGCCGCCCGTGCCCATGACGAGGCGCGAGCCGATCTCCGTGCCGGCGACCACGAGGGGGTCGACGAGAGGGTGCGCGAGCGGGCGGGACGTGGCCGCGGCGTGCGTGCTGGTCATGCTTCCTCCGTGCTTCCTGGTCAGGCTTCGTGGTCAGCCGCCCTGGACGGCGGTGACGATCTCGACCCGGTCGCCGGGCGCGATCCGGGTACCGGCCCACAGGCCGCGGGGGACGACGGCGTCGTTCACGGCGACGGCGATGCCCTGGACGGACCCGTCGGCGACGAACGCGGGCACGAGGGCCGCGACGACGGCCTCGACGCCGTCGCCGTGCGGCCCGTCGAGCGGGTAGGCCTCGCCGTTCACGACGGCGGTGCGGGTGGCGGGGGTGGCGGTCATCGGGCGGCTCCTTCGGGGAGAGGGTCGGCGGGCGCGAAGCGGCGCGGGTCCGCGGCGGACAGCGCCGGGTCGGGGGGAGGCGCTCCGGTCAGCTCGGCCACGACCGCGTCGGCGGTGAGCGGGGCGAGCAGCACCCCGTTGCGTCCGTGCCCGACGGCGGCGAGCAGGCCGGGGACGCCGGTGGCGCCGACGAGCGGCAGGTTGTCGGGGGTGGCCGGGCGGGCGCGCGGCGTGACGTCGACCAGCGCGGCCTCGTCGATGCCGGGCACGAGCGCGCGGGCGTCGCGCAGCAGCGCGAACACGCCGCCTGCCTCGGCGCGGCGGTCGTCGGGGCGCTCCTCGCTGGTGGCGCCGACGACGATCTCCCGGTGGCTCGGCCCGGAGCCGGGCCCCGCGCCGCTACCGGCACCCCGGGGCACGACGTACACCGGCCGTCCCTGCACGGTGCCCCGCACCACGTGCTCGAGCGCGAGGCCCGGGCCGGCGTCGAGGCGCAGCGTCACGCCCTTCACCGGCCGCACCGGGACGCGCATGTCGGGCAGTCCGTCGAGCAGCGACGCCGTCGCGCCCGCGCCGGTCGCGAGGACGACCGCGCCCGCGGCGTGGCGCGCGCCCGCGTCGTCGCGCACCGCGACGACGCGGCCCGCGCCGTCGCGCTCGAGCCGCGCCGCCGCGCGGTGGACGAGGGAGCCGGCGAGGGCCTGGACGAGCGCCGCGTGCGCCCTTCGCGGGTCCACGGCGAGGTCGCCCTCGACGACGGCCGCCCCGGCGAGCCGCGGCCCGAGGTACGGCTCGCGCCGCCGCGCGTCGGCCACCGAGACCTCGGCGGAGGCGAGACCCCACTCCCGGTGCAGCGCCAGGACCCGGCGCAGCAGGGCGAGGTCGTCGGCGTCGTACGCGACGGCGAGCGACCCGGCGCGCAGCAGGGGGACGTCGCGCCCGGTCGCCGCGGCCAGGCGGGCGGCGAAGTCGGGCCAGCGGGCCGCCGACGCGACGTTGAGGCGGGCGAGCTCCCGCTCGCCGAAGTCGGACTCGCTGACGGCCGCGAGCATCCCCGCCGCGGCGCGGGTGGCGCCCTCGCCGGGCGACGGGTCGAGCACGGTGACGGACAGCCCGCTCGCGGCGGCGCGCCAGGCGACGGCGAGGCCGACGATCCCGCCGCCCACGACGACGACATCGGACGGGGTGCCGGACGGACTGCTGGGCGTGGGCATGTGCGCTCCCTTCGCTGGCATGACCCAGATCAGGTTCGACGGTCGGCTCCTACGCCCTCTCAGCCCCGAGCGGGGCTCCCGTGCGCGGCCACTGTAACCCGGCCCGTGGTTACCCTGACCGGCGTGACCACGACCGCGCCCGACCACGGTGCCGCCCCGGAGACTGCTCCCGACGCGACCCGCGCCCGCCTCGCCGACGCCCGCCTGTACCTGTGCACCGACGCCCGCGAGGAGCGCGGCGACCTGGAGGACTTCCTGCACGCGGCGCTCGCGGGCGGCGTCGACGTCGTGCAGCTGCGGGACAAGACGCTCGACGTCGCGCGCGAGCTCGAGCTGCAGGAGGTGGTCGCCCGCGTCGCCGCGGAGCACGGCGCGCTCTGGGCGGTGAACGACCGGGCCGACGTCGCGCAGCTCACCGGGACGCCCGTGGTGCACATGGGGCAGCGCGACCTCCCGGTGCCCGCCGTGCGGTCGCTGCTCGGGCCGGCTCCGGTGCTGGGCCGGTCCACGCACTCCGCGGACCAGGCCGCCGCGGCGGAGGCCGACCCGGACGTCGACTACTTCTGCGTCGGCCCGCTGTGGGCCACGCCCACCAAGCCCGGCCGCACGGCCGTCGGACTCGACCTGCTGCGCGAGGTCGCCGCGACCCGCCCGACGACGCCGTGGTTCGCCATCGGCGGCGTCGACGCCGAGCGCCTCGACGCCGTGCTCGACGCCGGTGCGTCGCGCGTCGTCGTCGTGCGCGCGATCACGCAGGCGCCGGACGCCGAGCGGGCCGCGCGAGAGCTGCGGGAGCGGCTGGGCTGACGGTCCGGGCCGGACCGCCGCGCGAGGTGACCTACCCCACCGCGTGACCCGTGGGACAGGCCCGGGAGCGGTACCGTCCGGCGGCTACGATGGCTCGGTGACGTCTCCCGCCACCGACACCCCCACCACCGCCGACCTGGCGCCCACGCCGCGTCCGGTCCTCGTCGTCGACTTCGGCGCCCAGTACGCGCAGCTCATCGCGCGCCGCGTGCGCGAGGCCCGCGTCTACTCCGAGATCGTGCCGCACACGTTCACCACCGAGCAGATGCTCGCCAAGAACCCGGCGGCCATCATCCTGTCGGGCGGCCCGTCGTCGGTGTACGCCACCGGCGCGCCGTTCGTGGACCCGGCGCTGTTCGAGGCCGGCGTGCCGGTGCTCGGCATCTGCTACGGCTTCCAGGCGATGGCGCAGGCGCTGGGCGGCACCGTCGCGCAGACGGGGCAGCGGGAGTACGGCGGCACCGAGGTCGAGGTGTGCGAGTCCGGCGTGCTGCTGGCGGGCACCCCCGACCACCAGACCACCTGGATGAGCCACGGCGACTCCGTGCACGCCGCGCCCGAGGGCTTCGCGGTGCTCGCGACGTCGTCCGGCTCGCCCGTCGCCGCGTTCGAGGACACCGGCCGCCGGCTGTACGGCGTGCAGTGGCACCCCGAGGTCAAGCACTCCGCGCACGGCCAGGCCGTGCTGGAGAAGTTCCTCTACGAGGGCGCGGGGCTCGCCCCCGACTGGACCGCGGGCAACGTCATCGCCGACCAGGTCGCCGCGATCCGCGCGCAGGTCGGCGACGCGCGCGTCATCTGCGCCCTGTCCGGCGGCGTGGACTCCGCCGTCGCCGCCGCGCTGGTGCAGCGCGCCGTCGGCGACCAGCTCACCTGCGTGCACGTGGACCACGGCCTGCTGCGCGAGGGCGAGGTCGAGCAGATCGAGCGCGACTTCGTCGCGTCCACGGGCGTGAAGCTCATCATCCGCGACGAGAAGGAGCGGTTCCTCACCGCCCTCGCGGGCGTGAGCGACCCGGAGACGAAGCGCAAGATCATCGGCCGCGAGTTCATCCGCGTCTTCGAGGACGCCCAGCGCGACATCGTCGCCGAGGCGGGCGCCCACGGCGAAGAGGTCAAGTTCCTCGTGCAGGGCACGCTCTACCCGGACGTCGTCGAGTCCGGCGGCGGCGAGGGCGCGGCCAACATCAAGAGCCACCACAACGTGGGCGGCCTGCCCGACGACCTGCAGTTCGAGCTGGTCGAGCCGCTGCGGACGCTGTTCAAGGACGAGGTCCGCGCCGTCGGCCGCGAGCTCGGCGTGCCGGAGGAGATCGTCTCCCGCCAGCCCTTCCCGGGCCCGGGCCTCGGCATCCGCATCGTCGGCGAGGTGACGGCGGAGCGCCTCGAGACGCTGCGCCAGGCGGACGCCATCGCGCGCGCCGAGCTCACCAGGGCCGGCCTGGACGACGAGATCTGGCAGTGCCCCGTCGTGCTGCTGGCCGACGTCCGCTCCGTCGGCGTGCAGGGCGACGGCCGCACCTACGGCCACCCGATCGTGCTGCGCCCCGTGTCCTCCGAGGACGCCATGACGGCCGACTGGACGCGCCTGCCCTACGACGTGCTGTCCGTCATCTCCACCCGCATCACCAACGAGGTGAGCGAGGTCAACCGCGTGGTGCTCGACGTGACGAGCAAGCCGCCGGGCACGATCGAGTGGGAATGAGGGAGGCGGGCGTGGTGCGCGGCGGTGTCGTTCGTTCGAATGATTCGCTCGTGCCTCGCTCGGCTCTCACGAACGACACCGCCTGTCTCTTATAC
>NZ_JBHXAW010000300.1:0-5320 GCF_042726645.1 Isoptericola sp. NPDC060257 | reverse complement strand
ATCCTGCCGTTCAGCCCCGCAGCGCGAGGATCGCGTCGGCGCTGCGCTCCGCGTTGGCGAAGGAGTCGACGGGGAACGGCGGCTCGGCGACCGTCGACGCGTTGTCCTGCTCCCAGATGCCGTGCTGGCGCCCGGACCCGTTCAGCGCGCCGAGGAACGCCTGGTAGTCGAGGTCGCCCACCCCGAACTCGACGATGTCGTAGCCGTTGGACGACTGCGGGTTCACGCGCCCGTCCTTGAGGTGGAACAGCGGGTAGCGGTCCCGGTGGTCCAGCACGTACTCCACCGGCTCGAACCCCGGGTAGAGGTGCCGGCCGACGAACGCCCAGAACACGTCCATCTCGAGGAAGACGACCGCCGGGTCCGTGTTCTCCAGGAAGACGTCGTACAGCCGTGTCGCCGGGTCGTCCGTCGCGAAGCCGAACTCGTGCTGGTGGTTGTGCTGGTAGAACTTCAGCCCGCGCGCCGCGGCCGCCGCGCCGAACCCGTTGAACTGCTCCGCGGCCTCGAGGTAGCCGCCCACGGTGCGGTCGTTCGTCGGCGCGTTCGCCGTGCCGACGTGCCCCATGCCGAGGGTCTCGGCGATGTCGAGCTCGGCCTCCAGGTTCCGGGCGTAGTCGGCGATCCCCCGGTGCGACCCCACGGCGACGAGGCCGTTGTCGTCCAGCAGCGTGCGGATCTCGGCCGGCGTGATCGCCCCGACCGCGCCCTGCGTGTACCCGGCGAACTCCACCTCCCGGTAGCCGAGCGTCGAGAGCCGCTCGAAGACCACCCGGAACCCGAGCGCGTTGACCTTGTCCCGGATCGAGTACAGCTGGATGCCCAGCTTGCCCGGCGGGACGAGCCGGCGTCCCCCGCCGGCCGCGAGCGCCGACGAAGCCGTCGCCCCGCCCAGGCCCACGGACGTGACGGTCGCGGCACCCACCGCGACGGTGGAGCCCGCCAGACGCAGGAACGTCCGGCGGTCGAGCTCGGTACGACTGGTCATGCTGATCCCCTTCGATCAGGACGCCGGACCACCCGGCGCCACGCTGTCGCGAGCTGTCACGAGCTGCGGGAGGTCGGTCTCAGCGCTGCGAGAACGCCGCGTCGAAGGCGGCCTCCGGGGCGTCGAACGCGAGCCGACGCACCAGCTCCAGGGCCTCGGGGGCGCCGACCAGACGGTCCATGCCGGCGTCCTCCCACTCGATCGAGATCGGCCCCGCGTACCCGATCGTGTTGAGCATCCGGAACGCGTCCTCCCACGGGACGTCGCCGTGCCCCGTGGAGATGAAGTCCCACCCGCGCCGCGGGTCCGCCCACGGCAGGTGGGACGACAGGCGGCCGTTGCGGCCGTTGCCCATCCGCTTCTTCGTGTCCTTGCAGTCCACGTGGTAGATCCGGTCCTTGAAGTCCCAGAGGAAGCTCACCGGGTCGAGGTCCTGCCACACCATGTGCGACGGGTCCCAGTTGAGGCCGAACGCCTCCCGGTGCCCGATCGCCTCCAGCGTGCGCACGGTGGTCCAGTAGTCGTACGCGATCTCGCTCGGGTGCACCTCGTGCGCGAACCGCACGCCCACCTCGTCGAAGACGTCGAGGATCGGGTTCCACCGGTCGGCGAAGTCCTGGTAGCCCGCCTCGACCATCGCCTCCGTGGCCGGCGGGAACATCGCCACGTACTTCCAGATCGACGACCCCGTGAAGCCGACGACGGTGTCCACGCCGAGCCGCGCCGCCAGGCGCGCGGTGTGCTTCATCTCCTCCGCCGCGCGCTGCCGCACCCCCTCCGGGTCGCCGTCGCCCCACACGACGTCCGGCAGGATGTCGCGGTGCCGCTCGTCGATCGGGTCGTCGCAGACGGCCTGACCCTTGAGGTGGTTGGAGATGGCGTACACCTTCAGCCCGTACCGCTCCAGCAGGTCGAGGCGGGACTGCACGTACGCGTCGTCGTCCCACCGCCACGGGTCCAGGTGGTCGCCCCAGCAGGCAAGCTCGAGGCCGTCGTAGCCCCAGCCCGAGGCGAGCCGGGCCACCTCCTCCAGGGGCAGGTCGGCCCACTGGCCCGTGAACAGGGTGATCGGTCGTGCCATGGTGCGGTTCTCCTCGTCGAGATCGGCGGTGCGGGTGGAGGCGTCGGGCGGGACGTGGTCAGCCGGGCAGGTCGACCCAGGTGTGGCCCGCGTCGGAGCTGCGCTCGACGGCGTCGAGCACGCGCTGCACGGCGAGGCCGTCGGCGAACGATGGCGTCGGCTGCTTCCCGGCCGCCAGGTCCTCGACGAGGTCGACGACCTGGTGGGTGAACGCGTGCTCGTAGCCGAGCCCGTGCCCGGCGGGCCACCAGTGCCCGCCGTAGGGGTGCTGCGGCTCGGTGACGACGATGCGACGGAAGCCCGCCACCTGCGCGTCGTCCTCCGCGTCGAAGTAGTGCAGGAGGTTCATGTCCTCGAAGTCGAAGGCGAGCGAGCCACGGGTGCCGCTGACCTCGAGCCGGATGGCGTTCTTGCGGCCCCACGCGTACCTCGTGGCCTCGAAGGTCGCCGTCCCGCCGCCCGACAGCCGCCCGAAGAAGATCGCCGCGTCGTCGACGGTGACGGGGCCGGTGCCCTCGCCCGCCTCCCCGGAGAGGCCGGAGAACGACGCCGGGACCGGCCGCTCGCGCACGAACGTCTCGAGCATGCCCGCCACGCCGACCAGCCGCTCCCCCGTGACGAACTGCGCCAGGTCGACGACGTGCGCGCCGATGTCGCCGAGCGCCCCGGAGCCGGCCTTCGCCTTGTCGAGCCGCCACGACAGCGGCGTGGCCGGGTCGGACAGCCAGTCCTGCAGGTACTGCGCGCGCACCTGCCGCACCTCACCGATCCGCCCCTGCTCGACCAGGCGTCGCGCGAGCTGGATCGCCGGGACGCGGCGGTAGGTGAACCCCACCGCCGCGTACACCCCGCGCGCGGCCGCTGCGTCGGCCGCCCGGACCATCTCCTCCGCCTCGGCCACCGAGTTGGCGAGCGGCTTCTCGCACAGCACGTGCTTGCCCGCCTCGAGCGCCGCGACGGCGATCTCGGCGTGCGTGTCGCCCGGCGTGCACACGTCGACGAGGTCGACGTCGTCGCGCGTCAGGAGCTCGCGCCAGTCGGTGACGGCGTCGTCCCAGCCGAGCCGGTCGGCGGCCGCCCGCACCCCGTCGGCGCTGCGTCCCGCCACGATCCGCATCCGCGGGGCGAGCGGGAGGTCGAAGAACCGCGGCGCCGTCCGCCACGCGTGCGAGTGCGCGGCCCCCATGAACGCGTACCCGACCATCCCGACGCCCAGCGTCGGCGTGCCCCCTGCCGTGGCGTGCTCGCTCATCGAGCGACCTCCGTTTCCTCGTGCGTCTGTCGTGCTTCCGTGCGTGCTCTGCGGGACCGGCCCGACCTCAGGACCGGAACCCGATGGACATGTACTGGTCGACGTTGTCCGCCGTGACCACCGGGGCGTACAGCTGGGTGGTGCGCGGGACCCCGGCCGAGACCAGGTCTCCCATGTTCTTGTTGTGCACCACCAGGCGGGCCAGCTTGATGCCGTCGGCCGCCTGCGTCGACGGGTAGACGACGGTCGCCTTCAGCACCGAGTCGTCCGCCTGGATGTGCTCCATGACGTCGAGGGAGCCGGCGCCGCCGACCATGAAGAACTCGTCGCGGCCGGCGTTCTCGATCGCGGCGAGGACGCCGACGCCCTGGTCGTCGTCGTGGTTCCAGATGGCGTCGATCTGAGGCTCCGCCTGCAGCAGGTTCGACGTCGCCGTCTCCCCGCCCTGGACCGTGAAGTCCGCCGCGACCCGGCGGTCGACGTCGAGCCCGCAGTCGGACAGCGCGTCCTCGAAGCCCTTGCTGCGGTCCTGGGTGAGCGGCAGCGACTCGATGCCCTGGATCTCCGCGACGACCGCGTC
Organism: Isoptericola sp. NPDC060257; assembly: GCF_042726645.1. Classification (NCBI taxonomy): domain Bacteria; kingdom Bacillati; phylum Actinomycetota; class Actinomycetes; order Micrococcales; family Promicromonosporaceae; genus Isoptericola; species Isoptericola sp. NPDC060257. The sequence goes on along the minus strand of NZ_JBHXAW010000300.1, from coordinate 1,419 downwards.
CGGGTTGTCGCCGAGCTGCTCGCAGATGTAGGTGCCGGCGCTCACGCCCATGCCGTAGTTGTCGCCGAGCACCGTGGCGCGCGCGGCGAACGGGCTGGAGAACTCGCGGTCGACGTTGATGACCGGGATCCCCGCCTCCATCGCCTTGGTCGCGACCTCCGTGAGGGCGGCGCCGTCGAACGGCAGCAGCACGATGGCGTCGACCTTGTCGTTGATGAACTGCTCGATCTGGCTGATCTGGACGTTGACGTCGTTCGTCGCCTCGGCCTGCCGGAGCTCGACGTCCGAGTACTGCTCGGCGGTGTCGACCGCCGACTTGGTGATGGCGCCCATCCAGCCGTGGTCGGCGGCGGGGGCCGAGAAGCCGATGACGACCGTGTCGCCCGGCTCGTCGTTGCCCTCGGCCGCGACCTGCGGCGCCGCCGAGCTCTCGTCCTCGGGCGGCTCGTTGCTGGTGCAGCCGGCGGTGAGCAGGACGGCGGACACGGCCACCGCGGCCACCGCGGCGCTGCGCCGGGCGGGACTGTTGAGCAGGGTGCGTGCGGACATGTGATCATCCTCGATTCGGTCCGGCCGACCCGGGCGGGTGGCCCGGTGCGGGATGGTGCTGGGTGCTGCAGGGACGTGCGGGGAGGGACAGAGCGGCGGCGCGTCAGGTGGACGCGGAACGCCGGGCGAAGCGCTGCTGGAGCAGCACGGCGACGACGATGATCGCGCCCTTGGCGACGTTCTGGGCCGAGATCGACAGGTTGTTGATCGTGAAGACGTTGGTCAGCATCGCGAAGATGAGGACGCCGATCACGGTGCCGACGATCGTGCCGCGACCGCCGATGAGCAGCGTGCCGCCGACGACCACGGCCGCGATCACCTCGAGCTCGTAGTACAGGCCGTTCGTGGAGGTGCCCGCCGTGGTGCGGCCCAGCATCATCACGCCCGCGATGCCGGCGGTCAGCCCGGACAGCGCGTAGACGTACAGCAGGTGGCGCTGCACCTTGATGCCCGCGAGCCGCGACGCCTCGAGGTTGCCGCCCACGGCCACCGTGCGCCGTCCGAAGGTGGTCCGGTTGAACAGGAACCACCCGGCGACGGCGACCACCGCGAAGATCCACACGAGCACCGGCACGCCGATGACGTCGGCGCGGAAGAAGTCCAGGAACCCGTCCACGCTGACGACCTGGGTCTGGCGTCCCGAGATCATCTCCGCGAGGCCACGGGCGGCGATCATCATCGCCAGCGTCGCGATGAACGACACGACCTTGCCGTACGCGATGATCAGGCCGTTGACGACGCCCGCCGCGGTGCCGACCGCGAGCGCCGTGAGCACCATGACGGTCCAGTGCACGTCCTCGGCCATCGTCTGCGTGGCAAGGGTGCTGGCCCACACCGAGGCGAGCCCGGTCAGGGACCCCACCGAGAGGT
>NZ_JBHXAW010000299.1:0-5321 GCF_042726645.1 Isoptericola sp. NPDC060257 | reverse complement strand
ACTATCTCCTCGCGCCGACGCACGAGGAGATGTTCGCCCTCCTGGTGAAGGACCTGTACTCCTCGTACAAGGACCTGCCCCTGGCCCTGTACCAGATCCAGACGAAGTACCGGGACGAGGCGCGTCCCCGCGCCGGCCTCATGCGCGGGCGCGAGTTCATCATGAAGGACGCCTACTCGTTCGACATCGACGACGAGGGCCTCGCCGCGTCGTACGAGCGGCAGCGCGGCGCCTACCAGCGCATCTTCGAGCGCCTCGGCCTGGACTTCGTCATCGTCTCGGCGACGTCCGGTGCGATGGGCGGCTCGCGGTCCGAGGAGTTCCTGTCGCCGTCGGCCATCGGCGAGGACACGTTCGTGCGCTCGGCCGGCGGGTACGCGGCCAACGTCGAGGCCGTGGTCACGCCCGTCCCGGACGCGCTGCCCTTCGCCGACGCGCCGGCCGCGCACGTCGAGGACACCCCCGACACCCCGACGATCGAGTCGCTGGTGGCGTGCGCGAACGAGCAGCACCCCCGCCCCGACCGTCCCTGGACCGCGGCGGACACCCTGAAGAACGTGGTGCTCGCCGTCACGCACCCGGACGGCCGGCGCGAGCTGCTCGTCGTGGGGCTGCCGGGTGACCGCGAGGTCGACGTCAAGCGCCTCGAGGCGTCCCTCACCCCGGCCGAGGCCGAGCCCGCCACCGAGGCGGACTTCGCCGCGCACCCGGAGCTGGTCAAGGGCTACATCGGGCCCGGCGCGCTGGGCCCGCAGGGCGCGCAGGTCGAGACCGAGGACGGCTCGACGGTCTCCGCCGTCCGCTACCTGCTCGACCCGCGCGTGGTGCCCGGCACCCGGTGGATCACCGGCGCGGACGCTCCGGGCAAGCACGTGTTCGACCTCGTGGCCGGGCGCGACTTCACCGCGGACGGCACCATCGAGGCGGCCGAGGTGCGTGCGGGCGACCCCGCTCCCGACGGCTCCGGGCCGCTCGAGCTCGCGCGCGGCATCGAGATCGGCCACATCTTCCAGCTCGGCCGCAAGTACGCCGAGGCCCTGGACCTCAAGGTCCTCGACGTGAACGGCAAGGCCGTCACCGTGACGATGGGCTCGTACGGCATCGGCGTCACTCGTGCCCTCGCGGCCCTGGCCGAGGTCAACCACGACGACAAGGGCCTCGCGTGGCCGGCGCACGTCGCGCCCGCGCACGTGCACGTCGTCGCGACGGGCAAGGGCACCGAGGTCTTCGACGCCGCCGAAAAGCTCGCCACCGAGCTGGTCGACGCGGGCGTCGAGGTGATCTACGACGACCGCCCCAAGGTGTCGCCCGGCGTGAAGTTTGCCGACGCGGAGCTCTTCGGCGTGCCGCTGATCGTCGTCGTCGGCCGCGGCCTGGCGGACGGCCTGGTGGAGGTGCGCCCCCGCGCGGGGGCGTCGGAGCAGGTCCCGGTGGCCGACGCCGCGCGGGTCGTGACCGAGCGCGTGGCCGCCCTGCTGGCGGACTGACCCCCGGACGGTCCCGCGGAAGACTAGGCGGCCGCGTCGTCCCCGGCCTGCTCCGGCAGGCCGGGGAACGGCTCGGGCTCGGCGCCCCAGTCGTCGAGGGCCACGGCGGAGTCGACCAGCAGGTCGACGAGCACCGCGCGGGTCCCGGCCGCCGTCGTGCCCACGAGGGTCGCGTAGTCGGTGGCGAGGTCGTTCTCCAGGTCGATCACCAGGGCCTTGTCACCCTGCTCGGCGACCCGCGGTACGGCGTACGCCGCGCGGCGCGGGTCGTCCGCGGTGGCCTGCGTGCCCGCCACGGCGGCCCATCCGTCCGCCCGCTGCGCGTGCACGGCGACCCGCTCGAGCAGCCGGTCGCGCGTCGTGCCGGAGCCGATCGCCGCGCGCAACTGCAGCGCGTAGCGGGTCGCGTCCTCGGACACGACGAGAGTGCTCAGGTCGTGGGGCGTGAGCCCCTCGGGCACGGTGTCGTCGTCCTGCGCGCTGCTGCCCCCGGCGTCCTGTCCGGTCGCCGTGGCGTCGTCCGTCGGGGAGCCGGAGGGGGTCGCCTCCTCCGCGTCGGCCTCGTCGCCCGCGTCGCCCGCGTCGCCCTCGTCGTCCGCGGCGGCGTCCGCAGGCTCCGGCACGCGGGGCTCGACGACGTCGGGACCGGCGACGTCGACCAGCGCCGCGAGGCGCTCGCCCGAGACGGTCTGCGCCGCGCCGACCGAGGCCAGCAGCCGGGCCAGCGGCCCGTCGCCCGTGCTCCCGGCGGCCGTCCGCGACCGGGCGGCCGCGTCGTCGAGCGCCTCCACGACGTCCGCCGGGGTCGCCTTGTCCCAGGCCGAGGACTGCGTGTCCGTGGGGGCGCCGGTCGCGAGCCCGGAGTCGTACTCGCCGCCCAGCGCCTCGGCCTGCTCGCGTGAGTCCGCGGCGATGCGCGTGAGCTCGGCGACGACCCGCTTGCGCGACGTGGGGACCTCCTCGAGCGCAGCCTCGGCACCGTCGGCCACGAGGAGGGCGTCCGCGACGGCGGTGCGGCGCACCACCTCGAGGCTGTCGGGCACCGGCTCGCCCGCGGGCGGGGCCTCCAGCCGCACGCCGCACCCCGCCAGGATCCCGACGGCGAGCAGCGCGCCCGCGGCGGCCGCCACGGGGCGGCGCTGGGCGGTGGGCACGGCCGCGCCGGTCACGTCGTCGGCGAACCGGCCGGGGGCGGGCTGAGGTTCCATCGAGGCCGATGATGCCACGCGCGCGGCCCCGTCCGTGTGACGTTCCTCCGCCCGTCACGGGCGCCGGACGGCGCGGGACGGCCCCGTCGTTCGTTACGCTGGTCGCTGCACACAACGACACACCGGCCGCGGGACGTCCCGGCGCGGGAGCACACGGCAGTCCACGACGTGACCCACGGGAGGCAGGGATGGCAGCGCAGCACGGCCGCACCACGGCGGGCGGAGCGAAGGCCGAGGCGGTGCGGCGGGTCGTCACCCCGGCGGTCGACGGCGCGGGCCTGTACCTCGAGGACGTCGTCGTCACGCAGGCCGGCGCGAAGTCGGTCGTGCGCGTCACCGTGGACCTCCCCGAGGACGTGCTGGGCAGCCTCGACTCCGACACGCTCGGCGACGTCTCGCGCGCGGTCTCCGCGGCGCTGGACGCCGACGACGTCGTCCCCGGCGCGTACACGCTCGAGATCTCGACGCCCGGCACCTCCCGTCCGCTGGCCGAGCTGCGCCACTTCCGGCGCGCGCGCGGCCGCCTGGTCGTGCTGCGGCTGCGCGCCGGCGGCACGACGTCAGGGCGCCTGACGGACGTCGAGCCCCGCACGGGTGACGCGGGCGAGGACGCGGTGCTGGTGCTCGAGGACGGCACCCGGGTGCCCCTCGCCGACGTGCGCCAGGGCAAGATCGAGGTCGAGCTGAAGCGCCTGGACGAGGCGCCCGGTGATGCAGACCCGGAGACAGACACGGACACGGGCGCCGCCCGGGACCACACCACGGGCTCCGCCCGTCACGAGGAGGGCTGACGATGGACATCGACATGAGCACGCTTCGGCTGCTGGAGCGGGAGCGGGACATCAGCCTCGACGTCCTCGTGGAAGCGATCGAGCAGGCGCTGCTGTCGGCCTACCACCGCACCCCCGACGCCTACCCGCGCGCCCGCGTGGAGGTGGACCGCAAGTCCGGGCACGTCGCCGTCTGGGCGCGCGAGGAGATCCGCACGCCGGACCCCGAGGACCCGGAGGCGCGGCCCACGATCGAGCTGGGGCCCGAGTTCGACCACACGCCCGCCGACTTCGGCCGCATCGCGACCGCGACGGCCCGGCAGGTCATCGTGCAGCGACTGCGCGACGCCGAGGACGACCAGGTGCTCGGCATGTTCCGCGGCAAGGAGGGCGAGGTCCTCGCCGGCGTCATCCAGCAGGGCCGCGACCCGCGCGTCGTCCTCGTGGACGTCGGCGGCACGGAGGCCGTCCTGCCCCCGCACGAGCAGGTGCCCACCGAGGAGTACGTCCACGGCGAGCGGCTGCGGGCCTACGTGGTCGAGGTGTCCCGTGGCATGAAGGGCGCCCAGGTGGTGCTGAGCCGCACGCACCCGGGCCTCGTGCGCAAGCTGTTCGAGCTCGAGGTCCCGGAGATCGCGGACGGCGCCGTCGAGATCACGGCGATCGCCCGCGAGGCGGGCCACCGCTCCAAGGTCGCCGTCCGGTCCAAGGTGGCCGGGCTGAACGCCAAGGGCGCCTGCATCGGCCCGATGGGCGCGCGCGTGCGTGCCGTCATGGCGGAGCTGCACGGGGAGAAGATCGACATCGTCGACCACAGCGACGACCCGGCGCGCTTCGTGGCCAACGCGCTCTCGCCCGCCCGTGTGACCTCCGTCACCGTGGTCGACGCCGACGCCAAGGCCGCGCGGGCCGTCGTGCCGGACTACCAGCTGTCGCTCGCGATCGGCAAGGAGGGGCAGAACGCCCGTCTCGCCGCGAAGCTGACGGGCTGGCGGATCGACATCCGGTCGGACGAGGCGGCCCCCGCCGGGGGCGCTTCCGAGGGCGACGACGCAGGTGGCGCCGCGGCGAGCCGCGGGGCCGAGGGCTGAGGCCGGTCACGGCACGTGGGTCGTCGCGCTAGACTGTCGGGGACCGGGCCACGCGCCCAGCCCTCGACCTCCCCTCGTACCCCTCCGGAAACCTCCGGCCCGGTACGGACGTGCGTCGGGTGCCGGGAGCGTGACCAGCGGTCCGCTCTTCTGCGGCTGGTGCTCGAGCCGTCGGGACGCGAGGGAGTCCTCGTGGTCGACGTGCGAGGGTGCCTGCCGGGGCGTGGCGCCTGGATCCATCCGACGTCCGCCTGCCTGGCGCTCGCCGAGCGTCGTCGGGCCGTGCCGCGCGCCCTGCGCGTCACCGGTCCCCTCGACCTCTCCGGCGTCCGGGAACACCTGGAGCGGCGAGACCGTTGAGTCCCTCCGGTCCGCACCGCCACCCGGCGGCCGGACCATCGCGACCGAGCACGCTCGGCCGCACCCACTGAAGTCGACAAGGAAGCGGGTCAGAAGCCGATGGGCACCCGATGAGTTCCGTGCGATGAGTACTCGGTACTAACGACGGTCCTCCCTGTCTCGCAGGAGGGCCGAGACAGGAGAGTTGTGGCGAAGATCCGCGTTCACGAGCTGGCCAAGCAGCTCGGGGTGGAGAGCAAGACCCTGCTCGCCGACCTGAAGTCGGCGGGCGAGTTCGTCCGTTCGGCGTCCTCGACGCTCGAGGCACCGGTCGAGCGAGCCATGCGCGACAAGTACAAGGACGCGGCACCCGCGTCCTCGGGCGCCCCGGCGAGCAAGTCCGCCGAGCCGAAGGCTGCGGCGCTC
>NZ_JBHXAW010000298.1:0-5332 GCF_042726645.1 Isoptericola sp. NPDC060257 | reverse complement strand
CTGTTCTGGGCCGAGGACGGCGCACACTGGTGCATCCTCAGCCCGTACACGGCCGGGGACCTCAGCATCTTCGGCCGCAAGGACCGCGACACGTTCGCGCGGTCGTTCTTCGCCTGGACGGACAAGGAGCCGCTGCCGGCGGAACTGGAGTACCCCGGGCCGCCGGCGTTCTTCGTCGCGGACGAGGGGATCTTCCGGATCGACGGCTCGGACCGGCCCACGGACGTCACCGTGGTCGGCCCCGTCCCGTTCCGAGGCCGTCTCGGCTAGGGACTGGTGGCACGCCACCTCTCACATGTAGCATGTATGACAAGTGGTCCTCGTCCTCGAGGACGACGCACCCACCCAGGGAGACAACGATGTCAGCAAGGTTTCGGCGCGGGGCGATCGGCGCCTCCGCGCTCGGGCTCGTACCCGTCCTCGCCCTCACGGCCTGCAGCTCCGGCGACGGCGGCGGCAGCTCGGGCGGCGGCGACCAGGTGCGGATGCTCGTGAACATCACCGACAACCTCACGCAGGCGAAGTGGGACGAGCTCGTCGCCCCCTTCGAGGAGGAGACGGGGATCGACGTCAAGATCGAGGGACCGAGCGGCCAGTCGGTCGCCGAGACGTTCCCGACGCAGCTCGCGGCCGGCACGGCGCCCGACGTCATCCAGTCGATCTTCCCCACCGAGGACACGGCGCCCGAGATCCTCGACCTGTCGGAGCACGACTGGGCGCAGGGCACCCCGATGGCCGACCTGTACTCCACGGACGGCGCGATCAACGTGGTGGGCGTGGGCATGCAGGCCCAGTCGCTCCTCTACTACAACAAGGACCTCTTCGAGAAGGCCGGCATCACGGAGCCCCCCGCCACCTGGGAGGACATGGACGCCGCCCTCAAGGCCCTGCAGGACGAAGGCGTGAAGAAGCCGATCGGCTTCGCCTCCGAGTGGGCCACCGGCGTCCAGGTGCAGGAGATCTGGCACCCGCAGCAGAACCTCACCACCCCCGGGTGGCAGCAGGCCGTGGCCGGCGGGTCCTCGACGCTCGGCGACCAGTTCCAGCCGATGTTCGAGCACGTGGCGGGCTGGATCGACGCCGGCTACACGACCGCCGACGACGTGGCCACCGACAGCGGCACGCAGGAGGCGAACTTCATCGCCGGCGACGTCGGGATCTACCCGATGGGCTCGTGGTTCACCACGACGCTCGCGGCGTCGCCGCCCGAGTTCGAGGTCGGGGTCTTCGCGCCGCCCGTCGACGACGCCGCCGACCAGCCCGCGCCGATGGGCGCCACGATGGCGTTCCCGTACATGGTCTGGAACGGGACGCAGGCCAAGGACGCCGCCACGCAGCTCGTGGAGTACCTCGTGACGGACGAGGACGCGATCGCCACCCAGGCGGAGATGGACAACTTCAACCGCGAGGGCCTGGACACGAGCGCGAACGAGTACGCGGGGCAGGTCCAGGAGCTGCTCGACGCCGCGCCGTCGTTCGTCGTGCCCGGCAACCAGACGGTGGGTGACTTCGCCCTGCCGGTCGCCGGGTTCAACGAGAAGTTCACCGAGGTCGCGCAGGGGCTGTGGCAGGGCACGTCGCCCGCGGACGCCGCGGGCCAGCTCACGGCCTGGTACGACGCGGAGGCAGCGGGCTGACATGGCTCGAGCGAGGACGGCACGCGTGCTGGGGAGAAGGGGTGCGCTGGGCCGGGGCCTGATGACGGTCCCGGCGGCGCTGGTCTACATCGGTCTCATGGTGGTGCCGGTCGGGTACGCCGTCTACTACTCGTTCACCGAGTACAACGGCATCCCGACCCAGGCGCCCGAGTGGGTCGGGCTGGAGAACTACACGCGGATCTTCACCGACCCGACGGGCGACATGCACTCGTCGCTGTGGGTCACCGGGGTCATCGCGGTGGTGGGCGCGTTCGGCGTCAACGCGATCGCGCTGGGCCTGGCCCTCCTGCTGCGGCGGACCACCCCGTTCACCGCGTTCGCGCGGGCCGTGATGTTCTACCCGCACGTGCTGTCGGCCCTCATCGTGGGCTTCCTGTGGCAGGCGATCCTCGGCCCGCAGGGCGCGGTGAACAACCTGCTCACCGGGTCGGGCCGGTCGACCCTGCCGTTCCTGTCCGACCCGGACTGGGCGCTCGCCACGATGATCGCCGTCATCGTGTGGGCCCAGCTCGGCGTCCAGCTCGTGCTGTACCTGGCGGGCCTGCAGGCCGTGCCGGCCGACCTCCAGGAGGCGGCGACGCTCGACGGCGCCGGCCGCGTGCAGGTGTTCCAGCACGTCACGTGGCCGGCGCTCGCGCCCACCGTGACGGTGACGATCGTGACGTCGGTGCTGTCGCTGCTCAAGGTCTACGAGGTCGTCCTCGGCCTCACCAACGGCGGCCCCGGGGACGCCACGCAGACCTGGGCCTACGAGATCCTCGCCGTGTCCTTCGCCAACAACAAGGTGGGGCTGGCGTGCGCGCAGGCGATGCTGCTCATCGTCGTCGCCGGGATCCTGTCGTTCACGATCATCGCGCTGCGCAGGCGCGCCGAAGAGGGAGCGGAGGCGCTGTCATGAGCCTGTCCGGCAGCCGGTCGGCGCGGACGCGCACGACCCTGCGGAACGGGGCGATCGCCGTCCTGTCGGTCGCGATGCTCGTGCCGCTGTACATCGTCGTCGTCAACGCGTTCAAGCCGCAGCAGGAGATCCTGCTGTCGCCGCTCGGGTTCGACCCCGCCACGGCCACGACCCAGTTCCTGCAGGACGCGTGGACCAACCCCAACTTCCCGGTGGTCTCCGGCTACGCGGTGACGCTGTTCCTCGTCGTCGCGTGCAACGTCGTCGCGATCGGGGTCTCCGTCCCCACGGCGTACGTCATCGCCCGGACCCCGACGGTCCTGTTCCGGGCGCTGCTGATGTTCTTCGTCGCGGGTATGTTCATCCCGGCGCAGATCATCCTGGTGCCCGCGATCTTCGTGCTGAAGGCGCTGCACCTCATGGGGACCCTGCCGGGCCTGGTGCTCTTCATGTCGTCGACGATGATCCCGTTCACCCTGTTCATCTTCACCGGGTACATCCGCATGCTGCCGCGCTCGCTCGACGAGGCGGCGGCGATCGACGGCGCGAGCCAGCAGCGCGTGCTGTGGCGGATCGTGTTCCCGCTCATGAAGCCGATCGTCGCGACGGCGTTCATCCTCAACGCGCTCAGCGCGTGGAACGACTTCGTCAGCCCGCAGCTCATCCTCGGGCCCGGGTCGTCGTTCCGGACCATCACCACCGGCGTGTACGCGGCCGTGTCCTCGTACACGACCAACTACGAGATCGTCTTCCCCACCCTGCTGCTGGCGGTGGTGCCGATCCTGCTCATCTTCGTCCTCATGCAGCGGCACGTCATGAGCGGCCTGTCCGCCGGCGCGGTCAAGGGCTGACCCGCCTACCCACTCGTCTCCCACCTGCCCAGGAGAACCGCATGACCCTCGACTTCACCGACCCGGCGCAGGTCGCCCGGGCGATCCAGTACACGAACGTCAACCCCGACCTCACGCGCGACGGCGTGACGAAGCACCTCGAGACGTGCGCCGCCTACGGCTTCGACGCCGCGATGATCGCGCCGTACTGGGTGCCGCTGGCGAAGGACGTGCTCGCGGGCACCGGCGTCAAGGTCGCGTCCACGCTCAACTTCCCCATGGCCAACGACACCCCCGAGATGCGGCTCGCCGCGCTGCGCGCGCTCGTCGCGACGGGGGTGGACGAGTTCGACTTCCCGCCGCACCCGGGCCTGCTGCTCGGGGGCGACGAGGGCCTCTACGCCCGCGACGTCGAGGACGTCGTCCGGCTCGCGCACGCCGAGGGCGTGGCCGTGAAGGTGATGCTCGAGTTCGGTTTCCTGCCCACCGACGACCTCAAGGCCCGCGCCACGCGGATCGCCTACGAGGCCGGCGTCGACTGGGTGAAGCAGTCCTCCGGCTGGGGCAAGGGCGGCCTGGAGGCCACCGAGCACGACGTCCGCCTGCTCGCTGCCCACATCGAGCCGCCCTGCCGGGTCAAGGTGTCCGGCAAGGTCAACTCGCTCGAGAAGATGCAGCGCCTGTTCGAGGCGGGGGCCGAGCTGGTCGGCACCAGCTCCGGCCCGGCCATCGTCGACGGGCTCGTCGGCGACCCGGACGCCTACTGACCGGACCGGACGCGCGGCAGACCGCACGACGACGCGACACGAAGGGGAGCGATGAGGCTCACGGTGGTGGGGAGCTATGCCAAGGCTCTCGTGATGACGGTCGACCGGCTGCCCGAGGCAGGGGAGACCCTGCTCGGGCGCGAGTACCGCGAGACGTACGGGGGCAAGGGCTCCGACATGGCCGTCCAGGCGGCCCGGCTCGGCGCCGACGTCGCGTACGTCGGGGCGGTGGGCGACGACGCGCACGGCGCGGAGTTCCGCGCCCTCATGGCCGCCGAGGGGGTCGACGACTCCCGCGTGACGGTCGACCCGACCGCGCCGACGGGGGTCGGGTTCATCGTCAAGGACACCGGGGGGCGCAACCTCATCGTCGTCGACAAGGGCGCCAACGACAGGCTCCTGCCCGACGTGCTGGACGCGTCGGCCGACGCGCTGCGCCGAGCCGACGTCGTCCTGGCCCAGCTCGAGATCCCGCTCGGCTCGGCGCTGCACGCGCTCGATGTCGCGCGGGACGCCGGCGTGCCGACGGTGCTCAACCCGGCACCCGCCGTGGACCTGCGGGGCGTCGACCTGTCGGCCGTGGACGTGCTCACGCCGAACGAGCACGAGGCACGGGTCGCGCTGGGCCTGCCGCCCGGCGACCCGACCCCGGTCGAGGAGCTGGCGCGGCGGCTGCTCGCCCTCGGCCCGCGGGCGGTCGTCGTCACCCGCGGGGAGGACGGGGCGCTCGTGGCGGACGCCGCGGGCACGACGGCCGTGCCGACCGCGTCGGTCGACGTCGTCGACTCCAACGGCGCGGGCGACAGCTTCAACGCGGCGCTCGCCGTCGCGCTCGGGGAGGGGCGCGACCTGCGGGGCGCCGCCGCCTTCGCCGGCGTCGTGGCGGCGCTGTGCTGCCAGCACTGGGAGACGGTGCCGTCCTACCGGACGCGCGCCGAGGTCGAGGAGTTCCTCGCGAGGACGAAGGAGAGGGCATGAGAAGCGGACGGATCCTGCACCCCGGCCTGGCCGGGGCGCTCGCCACGCTGGGGCACACCGACGTCGTGCTGGTGACCGACGCCGGGTTCCCGATCCCGCAGGGCGCGCACCGCGTCGACCTCGCGCTCACGCGCGGGCACCTCGACGTGCGGACGATCCTGCGGGTGCTGCTGGAGGAGGTCTTCGTCGAGGAGGTGCACA
>NZ_JBHXAW010000297.1:0-5370 GCF_042726645.1 Isoptericola sp. NPDC060257 | reverse complement strand
GATCCACCCGCTGCCGAACGGACGAGGACCGACGGTCGGGGTCAGCGGACGCCCGAGACCTCCGCGTCGTCGAGGTCGGCGCCGTAGCGCTCCCTCTCGATCTCCTTGAGGCTCTTGCCCGCGGTGTCGGGCGTCCAGACGACGCCGATCACCAGCGAGGCGACGAGCAGCGCGACCATGATCCCGCCTACGAAGGGCACACCCTGCTCGGCGAGCATCGTCGGGAACAGGTAGCTCAGCAGGCCGACCGCGATGCGTGCGACGAAGAAGAGCACGCCCTGCGCCGAGGCGCGGTACGCCGTGGCGAACAGCTCGGCGGTCCACAGCGCGTAGAACGCCTGGGCGCCGATGCCTGCGGACACGCCCCACAGGACGGCGTACGCGATGAGCAGGGGCATCGAGACGTGCGGCACGAAGGCGAGGATCATCCACGCGGCGACGGCCATGACCGCGCCGATGCCGTAGAGCAGGCGGCGACTCACCCGGTCGCCGTACTTCATGAAGCCCCAGAACGTGGCCGCCGACGTGAGGCCCCAGACCAGCACCTGCAGCAGGTTCTGCGCGACGGCGCTCTCGACGCCGGCCGTCTGGTAGACGCGCGGCATGAAGATGCCGGCCTGCCCGGCCACCGTGTTCCACAGGGCGTAGACGCCGACGAGGAACAGCAGCGCCTTGACGTTCTGCGGGTGCGAGATCAGCTCGCGGAAGCCGCGACGCCTGCGACCGAGCGCGACCTGCTTGGCGTTGGACTCCTTCCAGACGTCCGACTCCGCCAGCCCGCGCCGCACCCACCAGGTGACGAACGCGATGACGAACAGGTGCGCGAAGATGATGCGGCTGCCGAGCAGGCCGAGGGGGACCAGCGCCGTCGCGAGCACGAAGCCGATGAAGGGGCCGAGCGACCACGCGAGCTGGGCGGTGCCGACGTGCCTGGCGCGCTGGTCGTCGGGCGCCTCCTCCGCGATGTACGTCCACGCGACGGGCACGCCCGCGCCGACGGCGATGCCGGTGAGGACGATGCCGACGAACAGCATCCACGGGGCGCCGGCGAACACGATGAAGGCCGTGCCGAGCATGTAGAGCAGCAGGTCGTAGGTGTAGATGAACTTGCGCCCGTACCGGTCGCCCAGCGGGCCGCCGATCATGGCGCCCACCGCCGCGCCGAACGCGTTGGCGCTCAGGGCCGCGGCGAGCCCGACGGCGAGGTTGCTCAGCCCGAAGTGCTCCTGCCAGAGCGTGAGGCTGGTGGCGAGGGCGATGATCGAGCCCGCCTCGATGTAGTTGGACATCGCGACCGCGACCGTCGCCCGGTAGCCGTGCAGGCGGGTGCCGCCGCCCGCCGTCGCGCCGTGTGGTGTCGTCATCGACCGTGCCTTCCCTGCGTACGTCGTCGTGCCGATCGTCGTTGAATCGTTTCAGGATCGGATCGACGATACGCCGGGGCCCGCGCGGGCGTCAAAGAGCCAGGTCGGGACCCGCTCGGCGGGGCGGTCAGGCCGGGCGCACGGCCCGGTGCAGCGCCACGATGCCGCCGGTGAGGTTGCGGTACGACACGCGGTCCCAGCCGGCATCGAGGAGGAGCCGGCCGAGGGCCGCCTGGTCGGGCCAGCTCCGGATGGACTCGGCGAGGTAGTCGTACGACCCGCGGTCACGCGTCACCGCGCCCGCCACCACCGGCAGCGCGCGCATCAGGTACTCCATGTACACCGTGCGGAACGGCGCCCACGTCGGCGTGGAGAACTCGCAGATCACCACGCGACCGCCCGGCCGCACGACGCGCAGCATCTCGCGCAGGGCGGCGTCGGTGTCGACGACGTTGCGCAGGCCGAAGCTGATCGTCACGGCGTCGAACGCGGCGTCCGCGAACGGCAGCCGGGTCGCGTCGCCCGCGACGAAGGACAGGTCGGGGCGCCGCTCCTTGCCCACCGCGAGCATGCCGAGGCTGAAGTCGGACGGGACCACCAGCGCGCCGTCCGCGGCGAACGGCTCGCTCGACGTCCCGGTGCCGGCCGCGAGGTCGAGCACCCGCTCGCCGGGGACGGCCGCGACGGCGTCCACCACCGCGCGCCGCCAGCGCCGGTCCTGCCCGAGGGAGACGAGGTCGTTGACGAGGTCGTACCGCTTCGCGATCCCGTCGAACATCGACGCGACCTCGGCGGGCTTCTTCTCCAGGCTGGCGCGGGACATGGACGTCATGCTCCCACGCACGGCGGTACGCACCGAGGCATTCACCGAGGCCCGCACCGTTGACGGTGCGCGCGCCGGTCGCCTAGCGTCACCGGCAGAGGACGGCGCGGTGCCGTCGCTCCCTGGATCGGCAGACAGGACCACTGAGCCGGCGCGACGCGGCGCCGCTCCCCCGGTGCCGCCGCCATGGAGGCACCGATGAGCACCTGGATCAAGAACCCGCTGGCCGTCTTCACCGCCGACGACGCACCCGGGGCGCCCGACGCCCGCGGCGGCGTCGTCGTCACGGACGGCGTGATCACCGAGCTTGTCGCGGCGGGGGCGAGCCCGTCGACCCCGGTCGACGCCACGTTCGACGCGTCCGAGCACGTGGTCACGCCCGGCCTGATCAACACGCACCACCACTTCTACCAGACCCTCACGCGCGCCTGGGGGCCGGTCGCCGACGCCGAGCTCTTCCCCTGGCTGACCACGCTCTACCCGGTCTGGGCGCGCCTCACGCCGCGCGCCCACGAGCTCGCGACGAAGGTCGCGCTGACCGAGCTGCTGCTGTCGGGCTGCACCACGGCCGCCGACCACCACTACGTCTTCCCGGCGGGCCTGGACGACGCGATCGACCTCCAGGTCGCGGCGGTCCGCGAGCTCGGCATGCGCGCCACCCTGACGAGAGGCTCGATGACGCTCGGCACGGACGACGGCGGCCTCCCGCCGCAGTCCGTGGTGCAGGACCCGGACACGATCCTGGCCGACTCCGAGCGGCTGATCTCCACGTACCACGAGCGCGGCGCCGGGGCACGGATCCAGATCGCACTGGCGCCCTGCTCGCCGTTCTCGGTGACCCCGGCGGCCATGCGCGACACCGCCGAGCTGGCCGAGCGGCACGACGTGCGCCTGCACACCCACCTGGCCGAGACGATCGACGAGGAGGACTTCCTGCGCGAGCGGTTCGGCATGCGCACCGTGGACTACCTCGAGTCGGTCGGCTGGCTCACCGACCGGGCCTGGCTGGGCCACGGCATCCACTTCGACGACGCCGAGATCGCCCGCCTCGGCGCGGCGGGCACGGGCGTGGCGCACTGCCCGACGTCGAACATGCGGCTCGCGTCCGGCATCGCGCGCGTGCTCGAGCTGGAGGACGCCGGCGCGCCGGTGGGCCTCGGCGTGGACGGCTCGGCCTCGAACGACGCGTCGACGATGATGCCCGAGGCCCGCCAGGCCCTGTACCTGCAGCGGCTCAAGTACGGCGCCTCGGTGCCGGTGGCGCGCGCCCTCGGCTGGGCGACGCGAGGTTCGGCCCGCGTGCTGGGCCGCGACGACCTGGGCGTGCTGGCCGTCGGCAAGCAGGCCGACCTCGCGCTGTGGCGGCTCGACGAGCCCCGCTTCTCGGGCTCGCACGACCCGGTCGCCGCCCTGCTGCTGTGCGGCGCGGACCGCGCCGACCGGGTGATGGTCGGCGGCGAGTGGCGCGTCGTCGACGGCGCGGTGGTCGGCCTCGACCTGCCCGCGCTCCTGGCCGAGCACCGTGAGGCGGCGCGCAGGCTCGTGGCGGGCTGAGCTCGCGGCAGCCGCAGATCCACCCCTCGGAAGGGGTTGACACAGATCACACTTGCCGGTCGAATAGTGGAAGGCTTCTTCCGCACACCGGAAGATATGACCATCGATAGCGAACGAGGAGGTCCGCTATGTCACGGTCCGCATCCCCCCGGGCGGCGGCGACCAGCCCCGCCCGCCCCGAGGACGAGCGCCTGCCGCTCGGCGCCACCGTCGGGTACGGCTTCCAGCACGTCCTCACGATGTACGGCGGCATCATCGCCCCGCCGCTCATCGTGGGTGGGGCCGCCGGCCTCACCTCGGCGGAGATCGGCACGCTCATCGCCGCCTCGCTCTTCATGGGCGGTCTCGCGACGATCCTGCAGACCGTCGGTATCAAGTTCTTCGGCTCCCAGCTGCCGCTCGTGCAGGGCGTGTCGTTCGCCGGCGTCTCGACCATGGTCGCGATCGTCGGGGGCGGCGGCGGGATCCCCGCCGTCCTCGGCGCGGTGCTCGTCGCCTCGGCGATCGGGTTCCTCATCACGCCGTTCTTCGCCCAGATCATCCGGTTCTTCCCGCCCGTGGTCACCGGCGTCGTCATCACGACGATCGGCCTGACCCTCATGCCGGTGGCGGCGAACTGGGCGATGGGCGGCAACGCCGAGGCGCCCGACTACGGCTCCACGAGCAACATCGGGCTGGCGTTCCTCACGTTCGCCATCGTCGTCCTGCTGTCCAAGGTGGGCTCGGGCGTCGTGTCGCGACTGTCGATCCTCATCGCGATCGTGGCCGGCACGCTGATCGCCCTCGCGCTCGGGATGGCGGACTTCGCCGGCGTCGGCGAGGGCCCGGTGGTCGCGTTC
This sequence comes from Isoptericola sp. NPDC060257, assembly GCF_042726645.1. Lineage (NCBI taxonomy): Bacteria > Bacillati > Actinomycetota > Actinomycetes > Micrococcales > Promicromonosporaceae > Isoptericola > Isoptericola sp. NPDC060257. The sequence goes on along the minus strand of NZ_JBHXAW010000297.1, from coordinate 790 downwards.
CCGATGCCGTTCAGCTTCGGCGCCCCGACGTTCGAGGTCGCCGCGATCGTCTCCATGCTCATCGTCATCCTGGTGACGCTCACGGAGACGACGGCGGACATCATCGCGGTCGGCGAGATCGTCGGCACCAAGGTGGACCGCAAGCGCATCGCCAACGGCCTGCGCGCCGACATGGCGTCCTCCGTCGTCTCGCCGGTCTTCGGCTCGTTCACGCAGTCGGCGTTCGCCCAGAACGTGGGCCTGGTCGCGATCACCGGGGTGAAGTCGCGCTTCGTGGTCACCGCCGGCGGCGGCATCCTCGTGGTCCTGGGCCTGCTGCCCGTGCTGGGCCGCGTCGTGGCCGCCGTCCCGACGCCCGTGCTCGGCGGAGCCGGCGTCGTGCTGTTCGGCTCCGTGGCGGCGTCGGGCATCCGCACGCTCGCCAAGGTCGACTACAAGAACTCGATGAACCTCATCATCGTGGCGGCGTCGATCTCCTTCGGCATGATCCCGATCGCGAAGCCCGACTTCTACGACCAGTTCCCCACGTGGTTCGGCACCATCTTCCACTCGGGGATCAGCTCGGCGGCGCTCATGGCGATCCTGCTGAACATCCTGTTCAACCACATCAAGGCCGGGACGCCCGAGAACCCGTCCGTCTTCGTCAAGGGCACCGCGAGCAAGGCCGTCGACGACGAGCAGCTCGAGGACCTCGCCGACGACGGCGTGCTCAACCGGTCCAACCGCCGGGAGGGCGAGGCGACCTCGAGGTGAGGTCGTCCGGCAGCACACGAGGCTTGACCCACGCACC
>NZ_JBHXAW010000296.1:0-5381 GCF_042726645.1 Isoptericola sp. NPDC060257 | reverse complement strand
GCTCATCGTCGTGGGTCTCCGACGACGCAGCCCGGTGGGGAAGCTGATCCTCGGGTCCGGCGCGCAGCGCATCCTCCTCGAGGCGCCCTGTCCGGTCCTGGCGGTGAAGCCGTGACGACACGCGCGACGACTCGCGCGGACCAGGTGTCGTGCGATGTGACGCTCGCGACCGTCCTCGGGCGGTCCGGCGTGCAGGCGTGCGAGGCCCGGGCCCACCGTGTCGCCCCGGGTTTCGCCCGCCGTTCCGCCCGTGCCGTCGGGAATCTTCGCGACTCCCCGGACGTTGAGCCAGCACCGGGGAACGGACGACGTGGGTACGGGACTGGGCGCAGGAGCCCGTGGTGCCCTTCCGTCGCGGATGTCGCCGGTACAATAGAGGTGTCCGCCTGAGCCACGACAGTCCGAGTCGGAGGCCTTGACGGCGGTGCACCGTCCCCTCGAATGCCGAAAGGTCGGTTTGTGGCGTCCACTGCGCAGAACCCTGCACTTCCCCGCGAGTTCGAGCACCCTGCCCTGCAGGGGCTGCTCGCCCGAGGCACCGCCGACGGCCGGGTCGACGCCGAGAGCTTCCGCGCTGCCTGCGAGAACGCCGCGGTGGCGGACCCCAAGCGTCTGAAGGCGGTCCTGCGCGCCTTCGCGACCGCCGGGGTGGAGATCGGTGTGCCCACGGCCACCAAGGTCGCCGCCGCCAGCTCGAGCCGGGGCACCACTACGCGCGCGAAGGCGCCGGCGGCGCGCTCCGCGAGCGCGGTGAAGACCTCGACCGTGACGACCTCCGCCGTGAAGTCCGCCGCGTCGACGGACGACGAGCCGGCCGAGGCGACGTCCGCCAAGAAGCCCGCGACCAAGGCCGCCGGGACCAAGACCGCGGCCAAGGGTGCGAAGCCGACGCGTGGCCGCAAGGCGGCGTCGAAGGACGAGCCGGCCCCCGAGGACGTCGAGGACGTCGAGCTCGAGGACGTGACCGACGTCGACGACGAGCAGGAGAACGAGGCCGCCGCGAAGGGTGCCAAGCCCGCGGCCGGCAAGGGCAAGGGCGAGGACGAGGAGACCGGCTTCGTCGTCTCGGACACCGACGACGACGACCAGCCCGCGCAGCAGGTCGTCACGGCCGGCGCGACCGCCGACCCCGTCAAGGACTACCTCAAGCAGATCGGCAAGGTCGCGCTGCTGAACGCCGAGCAGGAGGTCGAGCTCGCGAAGCGCATCGAGGCCGGCCTGTTCGCCGAGGAGCGCCTGTCCAAGGACTACGCCGCCTACGACAAGACGAAGGCGAGCGCCGACGAGCGCCGGATGTACCGCGACCTGCGGTGGATCGCGCACGACGGCAAGCGCGCCAAGAACCACCTGCTCGAGGCGAACCTGCGCCTCGTCGTCTCCCTCGCCAAGCGCTACACCGGCCGCGGCATGCTGTTCCTGGACCTGATCCAGGAGGGCAACCTCGGTCTGATCCGCGCCGTCGAGAAGTTCGACTACACCAAGGGCTACAAGTTCTCGACGTACGCCACCTGGTGGATCCGGCAGGCCATCACCCGCGCCATGGCCGACCAGGCCCGCACCATCCGCATCCCGGTGCACATGGTCGAGGTCATCAACAAGCTGGCCCGCGTGCAGCGGCAGATGCTCCAGGACCTGGGCCGCGAGCCCACCCCGGAGGAGCTCGCCAAGGAGCTGGACATGACCCCCGAGAAGGTGGTCGAGGTCCAGAAGTACGGCCGCGAGCCCATCTCGCTGCACACCCCGCTGGGCGAGGACGGCGACAGCGAGTTCGGTGACCTCATCGAGGACTCCGAGGCCGTCGTCCCGGCGGACGCCGTGAGCTTCACGCTGCTCCAGGAGCAGCTGCACCAGGTGCTCGACACCCTGTCGGAGCGCGAGGCGGGCGTCGTCTCCATGCGCTTCGGCCTGCAGGACGGGCAGCCCAAGACGCTGGACGAGATCGGCAAGGTCTACGGGGTCACCCGTGAGCGGATCCGCCAGATCGAGTCCAAGACGATGTCGAAGCTGCGGCACCCGTCGCGGTCCCAGGTGCTGCGCGACTACCTGGACTGATCCGCCTCAGGAGCACGTCGTCTCGAGAGCCCCGGTACCCGTCGGTACCGGGGCTCTCGTGCGTCCGCGTGGCTCGTCGCCCGGTGGGCCGGCCGGTCAGGGCGCGACGTCGGCGGCGATGTCGGCGGCGACGGACCATCGCGACGACGGGGCGAGGACGCCGGTGGGGTCCAGCCGTCGTCGCAGCGCCAGGAGCCGGTCGTAAATCGCCGGGCCGTACGCCTCGCGCACCAGGGCGGCGGAGACGTCGTCCCGCGGGCCGGCGAAGTTGAGCAGCGAGCCGCCGGTGGTCCACGGCGCCAGCGCGTCGTGGACCGCCTGGAGACGGTCGGCGACGTCGGGCGGCCCGACCGGGCTGCCGAGCGCCCCGGTGAACAGGGTGCAGGCGGCGTCGCGCCCGCCGACGGCGTTGGCCACGGCGGGCGGCGCGGCCACGGCGCCGCCGAGGAGCCGGATCTCGGCCGCGAGGACGGGGGAGTCGGGCGGCACGGCCCCGAGGAACGCGTCGACCGCGTCCTCGGTGAGCTCGCGCAGCAGCCCGCCACGCTCGACGAACGGCATCGGGTCGTCCGGGTCGGCGTGCACGGCCCCGATCTGCGCGTACGGCAGGTCGCCGACCGCGTCGAGGATCGGCGCGGCGACCTGCCTCAGGTCGTCGACCAGGGGGTCGGGCGCCGCGAGGTGCCCGTGCCGCACGTAGCGCACCACGAGCACCGCGCGCCCGCGCAGCGGCTCGGGCACGTCGGGCAGGGGCGGCAGGTTCAGGCGGGCGACGGACGTCGAGACGTCGTCGGCCAGCGTCGTCGTGTGCTCGCGCCACCGGTGCAGCACGGCGGGCGCGTCGTCGACGTCGAACCAGAGGGTGCCCGCGCGGACCGTGTCCAGGGGGAAGAGGTCGAACGTCATCGCCACGACGACACCGAACGCCCCGCCGCCACCGCGCAGCGCCCAGAAGAGCTCGTCGTGCTGCGTCGGCGTCGCCGTGACGAGGTCGCCGGCCGGGGTGACCACGTCGATCGCGCGGACGTGGTCGGCGGCGAAGCCGAAGGTGCGGGCCAGGGGGCCGAGCCCGCCGCCGAGCGTGTAGCCGACCACCCCGACGTGGGGCGACGAGCCGCAGAGCCCGCCCAGCCCGTGGGCCGCGCCGGCGGTGAGCACCGCCTGCCAGGGGACGCCGGGCCCGACGGTCGCGGTGCGGGCGACGGGGTCGACGACGAGGGCGTCGAGGGCGGACACGTCGAGCAGGACGTCGCCGGCGCCGGTCGCGGCGGCGCTGTGGCCCGTGGAGCGGACTCCGACGCCGAAGCCGTGGCCCGCGGCGGCGCGGACGGTCGCGACGACGTCCTCGGGCGAGGCCGCCCGCACGACGAGCGCCGGCCGGTGGGCGAGCGCGAGGTTGAAGCCGGGGAGCGCGGCCTCGTAGGCCGGGTCGGCGGGCAGTGCCGTGGTGCCGTCGAGCGCGCGGTCGAGCTGTGCCGCGAGGGCGGCGGCCCCGTCGAGGTCGTGGTCGGGGGCGGAGGGAGCTGAGCTGAACATCGGGGACTCTCCTTCGGTGGACGGTGCCGAGAAGAGGGAGACGCCCGTGCGCCGGCGATGACGGTCGGTGCCCCGGGCCCCCGGGTGAACTGTGGGGGCGTTCCCCTGGCCTGGGCCGATGTGGCAAGGTGTCCGCGTGCTCCCGACCACGACCCTCCCCGGGCGGCCCCGGGTCGTCGCCCTGCTCGCGCTCGTCGTCGCCCTGACGCTGTCGCTCGCCTCGGTGCTCGTGGCGCCTCCGGCGCAGGCGGCGACCTGGTCGCTGACGGGCTCCGGCGGAGGGACGACGACGGCGGCGACCGGAAAGTCCCTCACGGTCCGCTACCTCAAGTCCGGCAAGCCCGTGCGGGGCGCGACGGTCACGCTGCAGCGCAAGAAGGGGACGTCGTGGGTGAAGGTCCGCACCGTGCGGACCGGGTCGACGGGCCGCGTGTCGACCACGGTGCAGCCCACCGCCTCGACGACGTACCGCTTCAGGACCAGCCACGCGACGAGCGGCGGTGTCACGGTGCTCGTGGTGCCGGTGCGGTTCGCGATCTCCGGCTCGGGCTCGGGGCACGGCGCGGGGATGGCCCAGTGGGGCGCCTACGAGCAGTCGCGCTCGGGCCGTACCGCGGCCCAGATCCTCGGCTACTACTACCCGGGCACCATCGTCTCGACGGCGAACGACCCCCGGACCACCCTGGACGTGCAGGTGCTCGGACCGCCGTCGGACAGCCGCACCAGGACGGTGCTGGCGGTCGGTTCCGGCGCCTGGCGGCTCAAGGACCCGGCGGGCGTGGTCGTGGCGAGCGGCGGAGCCTCGGAGAAGGTCACCGTCGGCGTCGCGTCCGCGGGGGTCACGGCCAAGGTGACGAAGGGCGGAACGACGACGAAGAGCGTCTCCGCGAGCTCCAGCCTGACCTACGAGTGGTCCGGCACGCGGAACTACCAGCCCACCGGGACGAAGGCGGTCGCGACCGTGGCCGGCGCCCAGGGGACCTACCGCAACGGACGGCTGGTGGTGACGAAGCGGTCGAACCGCCCGAACGTCGTCAACCAGGTGGTCATCAACACCGAGTACCTCTACGGGCTGGACGAGATGCCGTCGGGCTGGGGCGCGAGCAGCAACCGCGGTGCCGCGGCGCTGGAGGCGCAGGCGGTCACGGCGCGCAACTACGCGATCGTCGAGAAGGTGAAGGGCCTGAAGTCCACGTGCGGCTGTCATGTCTACGACGACACCCGCTCGCAGCACTACACCGGCTGGAAGAAGCAGGGCGGGAGCTGGGGGAGCGCCTGGGTCGCGGCGGTGGACGACACGGTGCAGGACGGCACGGTGACCGTGCTGCGCGACGCCGAGGGCGGGTTCGCGGAGACGCCGTACTTCGCGTCGACCGGCAGCGCGGGAGGGCGCCGCGGCACGGCGACCAACACGGAGGTGTTCGGGACGACGGCCCTGCCCTACCTCGCGCACGTGGCCGACACCTACTCGGCCAAGGCGCCCGGCAACCCGTACCTGACGTGGAGCGACTCGATCACGCAGGCGAAGGCCCGGTCGGTCTTCGGCCTCGCGTCGGTGCGCTCGATCGCGGTGACGTCGCGGTGGTCGAGCGGCCAGGTCAAGACGCTGACGGCCACCTCGGCCATGGGGACGAAGGTGTCGCGGACCAAGACGGCGGACGGGTGGCGCACCACCCTCGGCGTCCGGGGGGCGTGGGTCGGCTCGTTCTCGGGCCGCAGCAGCTGATCCTCGCCGGCCTCGGCCGTCGTCGCGCGTACCACGGACGAGAGCCCCGCACCGGACGGTGCGGGGC
>NZ_JBHXAW010000295.1:0-5401 GCF_042726645.1 Isoptericola sp. NPDC060257 | reverse complement strand
CCCGGCCGGGAGCTCCCGGCCGCGCGCGTCGGCGCACACGTCGGTGAGCACGTCGGCGAGCACGGTGGCACCCCGCAGCGCGAGCGCGGTGCCGAGGCCGCTGAGAGGGCTCGCGCACCAGGCGCTGTCGCCCAGCAGGACGACGCGCCCCGACGACCACCTGTCCATCCGGACCTGGTCGTAGACGTCGAGCGCGAAGTCGTCGGCGACGCGCGCCGCCGCCAGGAGCTCCGGCGTGCGCCAGCCCTCGCCGGCGAAAGTCCGCTCGAGCAGGGCGAACCGCGCCTCGGCGTCACCGCGCGGCGGCAGGGAGGTGGCCGGGAACGTGAAGCCGACCTCCTGCTCGCCGGCGTGGCCGGGCCTCGCCTCGACCACCCGCGACCCGGGCAGGTTGAGCATGAGGAACCAACCGTCGAGGGGCGGGGTGGCCGGTGTCTCCCGCAGCGTGAACCAGGCGTGCGCGAGCCCCAGGGGCCGCAGGAAGGACTTCTCGGCCCCGAAGACGAGGCTCCGGACACTGGAGTGCGCGCCGTCGGCCCCGACGACGAGGTCGTAGACCTCGGGGGCGTGCTCGCGGAACTCCGCCCGCACCCCACGGTCCGTCTCGGTCAGGCCGGTCACGGTGTCCCCGAAGCGGTGCTCGGTGCGCGGACCGGACGCGCCGTGCAGCAGCCGGGCGAGGTCGGAGCGCAGAAGCTCTTCGCTCGAGACGAAGCCCGCGCCGCCGAAAGCCTCGACAGGCATCGCGGCGCGCCGGCCGCCCCGCTCGTCGATCCACGCGAGGCCGCGCTGCTCGACCGTGGCCACGAGCGCCGCGTCGAGGAGCCCGAGCCGGTCGAGCACCTCCCGGCTGTCCCCGCGCAGGTCGACCGTCTGTCCGCCGGACCGCAGGCCGGGCGCGATCTCCACGACGGTCACCTGCCACCCGGACCTGTCGAGCAGCAGCGCGAGCGCGTCCCCCGCGATCCCCGCACCCACGACCAGCACTCGGGGCATCACGCCCACCTCCGCTATTGATGCGACTGAAATTGCGTTTGCAACGTAGCGCGCCCGAGCCGCTGACGCAACAGCCGTTGCGTTAAGGTGGCCCCATGACCGACGTGACCGAGCCCGGCCTCCAGTCGACCGGCACCGTGCGTCCGGGCGGTCGCACGGCCCGGACCAGGGAGGCCGTGCACCGGGCGGTGCGCGAGCTGATGGCGGAGCACGGCGGCGAGGCTCCCGAGATCTCCGCGGTAGCGGCCCGCTCCGGCGTCCACGCGGCCACGATCTACCGCCGCTGGCGCACCCGGGACGCGCTCGTGCTCGACGTCGCGGTGGCCGACGTCAACGCCGCCTCACCGGTCCCCGCCACCGGCGACCTGCGCACCGACCTGCTCGCGTACACGCGCGGCCTGCTCGCTGCCTTCGACCGGCCCGGCGGTCTCGCCTTCGTCGACGCCCTGGTCCGGGCGTCCCGCGAAGCGCGCATGAGTCCCGAGCGCACCGAGGAGCTGCTGCGGCCGCGGCTCGACCTCTTTCAGCGGCTGCTGGACGCGAGCGGGACTATCGAGCTCGACCCGCTCGACCTCGTCCTGCTGCTCGTCGCGCCGGCGCACCTCGGCTCCACCCTCGGGATCACCGACGCGACCGACCTGGCCGCCGAACGGCTCGTCGACAACGTGCTCGACGTCGTCGCGGGCCGCCGGTCCCGGGCGCCGCGCCGGGGGTGACGCTCAGCGCGCCCGGACGACGCGCCCCTCGTCCCAGACGGGCTCGGGCGTCTCGCGCACGGTGCCGTCCTCGCCGAACACCAGGAACCGGTCGAACGAGCGCGCGAACCAGCGGTCGTGCGTCACCGCGAGGACGGTGCCGTCGAACGCCTCGAGCCCTTCCTGCAGCGCCTCGGCGCTGGCGAGGTCGAGGTTGTCGGTGGGCTCGTCGAGGAGCAGCGCGGTGCAGCCGGCGAGCTCGAGCAGCAGGATCTGGAACCGCGCCTGCTGCCCGCCCGACAGCCGGTCGAACGCACGGTCCGCGGCCACGGTGAGCTCGTAGCGGCGCAGCACGGACATCGCCGCGCCGCGGTCACGGGCGTGGTCGTCCCAGAGGATCTGCGTGAGCGTGCGGCCGAACAGCTCGGGGTGCGCGTGCGTCTGCGCGAAGACGCCGGGCACGACGCGCGCCCCGAGCCGCCACTCCCCCGTGTGCGCGACGTCGTCGCCCCCGAGGAGGCGCAGGAAGTGCGACTTGCCCGACCCGTTGGAGCCGAGCACCGCGACACGCTCGCCGTAGAAGACCTCGAGGTCGAACGGCTGCATCAGGCCGGTGAGCCCGAGCCGCTCGCAGGTCAGCGCCCGCACGCCGGTGCGGCCGCCGCGCAGCCGCATGCGGATGTCCTGCTCGCGCGGCGGCTCGGGCGGCGGGCCCGCCTCCTCGAACTTGCGCAGGCGGGTCTGGGCGGCCTTGTACCGGGCCGCCATGACGTCGCTCATCGTCGCCGCGCGCTGCAGCTCCCGGACGAGCTTCTTGAGCTGCGCGTGCTTCTCGTCCCAGCGCCGGCGCAGCTCCTCGAACCGCGCGAACCGCTCCCGGCGCGCCTCGTGGAACGTGGCGAACCCGCCGCCGTGCACCCACGCGTCGGCGCCGGACGGCGCGGGCTCGAGGGAGACGATGCGGTCGGCGACGCGCGCGAGCAGCTCGCGGTCGTGCGAGACGAACAGCACGGTCTTGCGGGTGGCGCGCAGCTGGTCCTCGAGCCACCGCTTGCCGGGCACGTCGAGGTAGTTGTCCGGCTCGTCGAGCAGCAGCACCTCGTCCGGGCCGCGCAGCAGCGCCTCCAGGACGAGCCGCTTCTGCTCGCCGCCGGAGAGCGTGCGCACCTCGCGCCACCGCGCCTGCTCGTACGGGATGCCGAGCGCGGCGACCGTGCACACGTCCCACAGCGTCTCGGCCTCGTAGCCCTGCGCCTCCGCCCAGTCGGCGAGCGCCTGCGCGTACGCGAGCTGCGCGGGCTCGTCGTCGACCTCCATGATCGCCAGCTCGGCGGCGTCCACGGCGCGCGCGGCGTCGCGCACCCGGGGCGGCGCGACGGAGACGAGCAGGTCGCGCACGGTCGACTCGTCGCGCACCGAGCCGACAAACTGCCGCATGACGCCGAGCCCGCCGGTCACGGTGACGGAGCCGGCCTGCGGCACCAGGTCCCCCGACAGCAGGCGCAGCAGGGTGGTCTTCCCGGAGCCGTTGGGCCCGACGAGCGCCGTGGCGCTGCTCTCGGGGACGCGGAACGAGACGTCGTCGAGCAGCGTGCGCCCGTCCGGCAGCACGTGCTCGACGTGCGCCACCTCCAGATGACCCATGCCGGGCACGCTGCCCGACCGCCGGTCCGCCCGCAAGGCATTTCCGCCCGCAGCCCTGCCCGCGACACGGACGACGGCGGCGACCTGTCGGCGCGGTGCTGTTGACTGTCCCCCGTGACCGATGCGAACCCCGGTGCCCCCGACCTGCCCGCCGACGTCTCCGACCTGACCTACGAGGAAGCCCGCGACGAGCTCGTCCAGGTGGTCGCCCGCCTCGAGGCCGGCAGCGAGCCGCTCGAGGCGTCCCTCGCCCTCTGGGAGCGTGGCGAGGCCCTGGCGGCCCGCTGCCAGCAGTGGCTCGACGGCGCGCGCGAGCGGCTCGCGGCGGCGCAGGCCGCCTCGTCCGCCGCCGGCGCCACGTCCGAGGCCGAGACCGACGAGGTCGACGAGTGAGCGCGCACGTCCTCGCGGTGGGCGAGGCCCTGGTGGACGCCGTGCACCGCCCGGACGGGACCAGCGAGGAGCACCCCGGCGGCAGCCTGGCGAACGTCGCGCTGACCCTCGGCCGGCTCGGTCGCGACGTGCGGCTCGCGACCTGGCTCGGTCGTGACGCGCGCGGCGACGACGTGCGAGCGTGGCTCGCCGAGTCCCGCGTCGCGCTGGTCGCCGGCAGCGACGGCGCGGACCGCACGAGCGTCGCGCAGGCGACCCTCGACGACACGGGCGCCGCCACCTACGAGTTCGACCTCGAGTGGCAGGTGCCCGCGGGGGCGGCCGCCGACGACGAGACGCTCGCGGTGCACACCGGCTCCATCGCCGCCATGCTCGCGCCCGGGGACGCCGACGTGCGCAGCCTCCTCGCGGCGGCGCGCGACACCGCGACGGTCACGTACGACCCCAACGCGCGCCCCGCGATCATGGGCGACGCCGACGCGGTGCGCCCGCGGGTCGAGGAGATCGTCACGCTCTCGGACGTGGTGAAGGTCAGCGACGAGGACCTGGCGTGGCTCTACCCCGGCCGCGACCCGCTCGACGTCGCCCGGGCCTGGCAGGCCACGGACCCGGCGGTCGTCGTGGTGACGTTCGGCGGCGAGGGCGCGACGGCGGTGACGGCGGCCGGCGAGGTCGCCGTCGCGGCCCCGCGGGTCGAGGTCGTCGACACCGTCGGCGCGGGCGACTCGTTCATGGGCGCCCTCCTGGACTGGTTGTGGGGCGCGGACCTGCTGGGCGCGGCCCGGCGGGACGCGCTGCGCGCCATCGACCGCGCGGCGACGGCACGGATGCTCGTGCGCGCGGTCGCCGTGGCCGCCGTGACCGTCTCCCGGGCCGGCGCGAACCCGCCGTGGCCCCGCGATCTCATCGGGCCGGACCGCGTGCGGGTCGGCGAGCACGGAACAGAGGAGCACTCATGACCCTGACCCCCACCGAAGCCTGGGCCCGGCTGCGGGCCGGCAACGGCCGGTTCGTCCGCGACGAGCCGGACCACCCCGACCAGGACGCCGTCCGCCGGCGCGAGCTGCGCTCGGTCCAGCACCCGCACACCGTGATCTTCGGGTGCTCCGACTCGCGGGTGGCGGCAGAGATCATCTTCGACCAGGGCCTGGGCGACGTCTTCGTCGTGCGGACCGCGGGGCACGTGGTCGACACGACCGTGCTCGGCTCCATCGAGTACGGCACGGAGGTGCTGCACACGCCCCTCGTGGTGGTGCTGGGGCACGACTCGTGCGGCGCCGTCGCGGCGACCGCGCACACCCTCGCGACCGGCGAGCAGCCCCCGGGCTTCGTGCGCGCCGTGGTCGACAAGGTCATCCCCTCGGTCGCGGAGCTCACGAGCCGCCACGGCGTCACCGGGCCGATCGACCCGGCCGTGCTGCGCACGGAGCACGTCAAGCACACCGTCGCGCTGCTGCGCGGCTACTCGGCAGCGATCGCCGCGGCCATCGACGAGGGCCGCCTGGCCGTCGTCGGCGTCGTCTACGACCTGGACGACGGCAGCGCGCACCTCGTGGCGGTCGACGGCGAGATCGGCGAGGAGCCGGCCGCCGCCTGACGGCGACGCGGGTCCCGCCCGCTCAGGCCCGTGCGGCGGCCGCCAGCAGCCGCCGCACGGTGCCGAGGGTGCGCGC
>NZ_JBHXAW010000294.1:0-5410 GCF_042726645.1 Isoptericola sp. NPDC060257 | reverse complement strand
CAACTACAATACTAAAATAGACAGGGCCCTAGCGTTAGGATAATAAAACAACGATCGTCATGTCGAAGACGAAGGAGCGCAGCGAGCCCTCGAGGGACTCCTTGATGATCTCGGTGAGCATCTCCTGCTGGGACAGGAAGCGCTGCGCCGCGCGGCGCACGCCCTCGTCGTCGCCCCGCACCTTGAAGTTGATCGACGCCTTGATCGCGATCTTGATGCGGTTCTTGTCGACGCCCTCGACGGTGATGCCGATCTGCCGCTGCTCGAGCGAGATCGCGAAGCCCTGCTGCAGGATCGGCCAGACGAACGTGCGTCCGCCGATGACGACGCGCTGGCTCTGGGCGGCCGTCTCCTTCTTGCCGGCACCGCGGCCGACGATGACGAGGGCCTGGTTCGGCGGGACCCGGCGGATGCGCTGGGCGACGAAGATGCCCACCGCGAGGAACGCCACGACGAGCGCGAGCACCGCGATCGTGGTGATGAAGCTGCTGTCGGTCGAGTCGAACATGGTGCGCGCCGGAGCGCGTCTCCTTCCGGTCGTGGGGAGGGGTCAGCGGACCTGCGGGCCGGGGACCCCGACACGCACGGTGGAGCCGGAGTGCTCGAGCACCACGACGCGGGACCCGGCCGCGATGGGCTCGTCGGAGCGGGCCAGGCGACGCTCGAGCTCGCTCGGGACGTCGAGGGAGACCTCGCCCGAGGTCGCCGTCACGTCCGTCGTCGCCGTGCCGTGCGCGCCCACGAGCGAGACGGCGACGCCGTCGTCGCTCGCCGCGAGCCGCCGCACCAGCACCTGCGCGAGGACGACGGCCAGGAGGCCGACGACCGCGGAGGCCACGTACGCGATCCACGTCGCGAGGTCGTTCGCGACGACGATCGCGCCCACCGCACCGAAGACGACCGCGCCGACCCCGAGCGACGTGCCCGACAGCGCCCCGTCGCCGAGGTCGACCAGCTCGCCGACGAGGAGCGACACGAGCAGCAGGACCATCCCTGCGGCGCCGATGAGAACGAAGACGAGCACGGGTGGCCTCCCCGAGTGGCGAGTGATGAAGATGTGACGGTCCTGTGACGGCGACGACACCCTAGCGAACTCTGGACGGTTCCTGGAAAGCCTGTCCACAGTGCCCTTCCCAGGCCGTCCAGGTGCCGTCGTCGCAGGTCTGCGTGATGCTCGGAGCATGCCTCTCGTGCCGAGCAAGGACCCCCAGCTCGTGCTCCTGCGCCACGGCGAGACGGAGTGGAGCGTGAGCGGCCAGCACACCGGCCGCACCGACATCGCGCTCACTCCCGCCGGCGAGGAGCAGGCCCGCACCGCGGGGCGAGCCGTCGAGGGGATCGAGTTCTCCGCCGTCTACACGTCGCCGCTCGAGCGCGCCCGCCGCACGGCCGCGCTCGCCGGCCACCCGGACGCCGTCGTCGACCCGGACCTCGCCGAGTGGGACTACGGGCCCGTGGACGGGCGCACCAGCGCCGACGTCGGCGACCTCCTCGGCCACCCGTTCCAGATCTTCGACGACGGCGTGCGCGTGCTGCCACCCGACCCGGAGCACGGCGACGGGCGCCCCGGCGAGCTGCTGGAGGACGTCGCGGCGCGCGCCCGGCGCTTCGTGGAGCGCGCCGACGCGACCCTGCAGGACGGCGGGAACGTGCTCGCCGTGGCCCACGGCCACCTGCTGCGCGTGCTCGCCACCGCCTGGCTCGGCATCGACCCGCGGTTCGGGTCGCGGCTCGAGCTCGGCACCGCCGCGATCTGCCAGCTCGGGTACGGCCACGACCTGCGCACCATCGAGGGCTGGAACCTCCCGCCGCACGTGTGAGCGGCTCTGCCGAGCCCTGAGCAGGGCCTCCGCACCCTGTCAGCCGTCTGGCACGATGTGCGCCATGGCGCTGAACGACGACGACCTCATCGACGGCGAGCGCGTGGTCATGGACCTGCACGAGCACGCGAAGGCCGTGGTGTGGCCCTTCCTGCTGCTGCTCGTGCTGCTCGTCGCCGCGGCGTTCTCGTTCGTCGTCCCGATGGACGACGTCGTCCGCTGGATCGTGCTCGGCCTGCTGCTCGTCGTCGCCGTCGTGTGGGTGCTCGTGCCGTGGCTCAAGTGGCGCACCACCTCGTGGACCGTCACCACCAGGCGCATCGCCATGCGCTCCGGCATCGTCACCCGAGTCGGGCGCGACATCCCGCTCTACCGCATCAACGACGTCGCGCTCGAGAAGGACCTCCTGGACCGGCTGCTCGGTTGCGGCACCCTGCAGGTCTCCGACGCCACCGAGAAGGCGGGCATGGTGCTGCGCGACGTCCCGCGCGTCGAGCGCGTGCAGGTGCAGCTGCAGGAGCTGCTGCACGGCGCCGACGACGGCTCGGACGACGGCGAGTGGCCGCCGATCGAGCCGCCGCGCGGACGTCGTCGCTGAGCCTCCCCGGCTCCGTCAGGCCTGGCCCTTCGGCAGGGGCAGCGGCTCCATCCACTGGTCGTCGGCCGTGAGGTCGATGCCGAACTCGGACGCGAACCGCATCGTCGTGTCCACGAGGACGCCGTCGACCGACTCGTCGAGGCGGTAGACGCGGGCGCCCCGCAGGCGGTTGCGCTCCGCGCCGCTCAGCCCGTACGTGCCGAACCCGGTGTTGCCGGCGTAGCCCAGCAGCACTCCGTAGTAGCTGCCCGAGTACGTGTTGACGTGGTCGTGGCCGCAGAAGATGCCCTTGACGTCGCCGCGGTGCCGCACCGCCGAGAAGAGCCCGGAGTTGAACGGGCCGGGGCACTCCTCCTCGTTGCGCTCCCCCACGATCTGGTGGCGCGCGGCGCCGCGCTCGTGGTCCGCGGCGGTGCGGCCGTCGACGGAGCCGAACCACATGAACCGGTACTCCCACAGCGGGATGTGGATGAACATCAGCGACGGGATGGCGCGGCGGTACCGCTTCTCCAGCTCGACCGACGTGCGGTAGTACCAGTCCACCTGGTCCATGCGCACCCAGTCCCACGTCGGGTAGCCCGTGAAGTCCTGCCCGTCGATCGTGCCCGGCGCGTAACGACCCGAGTCGAGCAGCCACACGTTGAACGCCGGCTTCCCGTTCGTGCCGTCGATCAGCAGGTGCGAGTTGCCCTGACCGGTCACGCCCTTCGCCGTCGGGCCGTTCACGTTGTGGCGGTACGACCGGTAGAACGCGAGCATCTGCGCCTCGTCCACCCCGCTGCTGGGCGTCGAGTCCTCGTCGTGGTTGCCGAACGTGATCGCCCAGGGGATCTGCCGCTCCTCCATCGGCTGGGCGACGTTGTTCATCGCCTGCCGCATCTCCAGCGGGGTGTCGCAGCCACCCGTGATGTTGTCGCCGTTGAGGATCACCAGGTCCGGCCGCTCGTCGTCCAGCACCGCACGCATGAGCTCCAGCGTGCGGCGGTCGATCTTCTCGTCGTCCTGCGTGTCGTTGAACTGCACGATCGTGTACGTGCCGTCCTTGCGGAAGCGCAGCCGGGGGCCACGTGCGGCCCCCGGGGACGCGGCCGCCGACGGCGCCGCCACGGCCGCCCCCGCCACGGCCGTGCCTGCCGCGCCCAGCCCGGTCAGGGTCATGAACGTGCGGCGGCCGAGCCCGTCCCGCTCGGCGTCGGGCCGATCGGGGGTGAGCCGGTCAGCGGCGGGCTGGTCAGTGGGGCGGGGCACGTCGACGTGCTCGTTCCGGTTCTCGGTCATGCCCCGGAACGTAGGAGGCCCAGGCGGCGCCGGATCCACCGGACGATGAACCTCCCGTGCACACGCGCCGAACAGCACGGGCCGCGGCCGGAAGGACCGGCCGTCAGAAGGGCGGCATGCCGTCCCGGTCGAGGCAAGGCCGGTCGGAGCGTGGCCGGGCCGCGACCCGCGGGTCCTGCGGCACCGGGTCACGGGAGAACCGGTGCCCGGTGGGCGCGATCCAGGTGGTGCGGCCGCCGTCGGGGTCCCGCGCGACCTGCCAGCCCCCGACCGTCTTGGCCCGGTGGTGGGTGCGGCACAGGGCGTGCAGGTTGCCGCCGTGGGTCTGCAGGGCGGCCGACGCGGGGTCGTACGGGTCGACGTGGTCGAGGTCGGACGTCGCGGCGGGCACCCGGCAGCCGGGGAACGTGCACGTGACGTCCCGGGCGACGACGGCCGCGCGGAGGGCCGCGCTCGGGCGGTAGGAGCGGGAGGACACGTCCGTCAGCACGCCGCTCGCCGGGTCCGTGAACACCCGCTGCCAGACGGCGTCCGGGTCGGACGCGAGCGCCCGCGCCATCGCCGCCGGGATCGGCCCGTGCCCCGCGAGGATCGCGGGCAGGTCGTCCGAGCCGAGCAGGGTCGACGCCGCCACCGTCACCCGGATGCCCGCCCCCGGGTGCGAGCGCCGCGGGGACGACGGCACGCCCACGTCGCCACGCGGCGGGGAGCCGCCGAGTGCGAGCCCTCCGGCGGCGGCCGGCCCGGTCACATCCTCTCGGGACGCGAACCCGCCGGTGACGAGACCGCCGGTGACGAGGGCGGTGAGTGCGTCGGCGCGGCACTCGTCGAGCCGACGCGCCTCCCCCGGCGCACGGCGCATCGCGATCCCGGCGTCGTCGATGGCGGCGAACGCGCGGGCGGCGTCGTCCGCGGGCAGGGAGGCGGTGAGGTAGGCCATCGCGTCGTCGGCCGGCTCGAGCCGGACGAACCGCTCGGCGCGCGCGGCGCCGTACCGCGCCTCGGTGCCGTCCGGGTCTGCCTCGATCTCCGCCCGCCGCATGCGCGCGCGGATCTGCGGCGCGGTGAGGTGCTCGGCGTCGGGCAGCACCCCGGCGACGACCTCGCGACGGAGGTCGTCGGGCAGCCGGCCCGCGTCGATCAGGGCCTCCGCCTTGGGGCGGTCGACGACGCCCGCCGCGAGCGCGTCCGCCACCTCGGGCAGGCGAGCGGTCCCGTGCGCCACCGTGACGAGCTGCGCCGCCGCACGCCGGGTCAGCCCGAGGCGCGCCGCGACGGCGTCCGCCACGAACTCGTGCCGTGACGTCCCGCGCGTGCGCTCCAGCATCTCGGCCAGGACGCGCGCCGATCCCGCCTGCGCCCACGCGGCGACCCGCTCCCAGGCGGCCAGCACCTCGAGGATCGTGAAGTCGTCCAGCTCCGCCTCGTCCAGCGACGCCAGCGTGCCGGCCAGGTCCGGGCCCGCGGCCGCGTCGTCCAGCGCGGCGAGCAGCGGGCGCCCGTCGCCAGGGCCGGGAGCGCCGCCGACGAGCTCCCTGCCGACGAGCGTCCTCCCGTCGAGCACCGCAGGATCAATCGACAGGTGCAGGTCGGTGGCCCGGCCGACGACGGCATCACGGGGCTCACCCGGCACACGGTCGGCGACGTCGTCGGAGAGCAGCCCGGCGAGCGCGCGTTCGAGGACCGTCGCGCGCACCGCCGTGACGTGCGGCTG
>NZ_JBHXAW010000293.1:0-5430 GCF_042726645.1 Isoptericola sp. NPDC060257 | reverse complement strand
GGGCCGCCCTTCGCGCGTCGGCCGGTGCTCAGCCCGACTTGCGGCGGAACATCTTCTGCACGGGCCCGGTCGTCTCCGAGCCGTGCACCTGGCCGGTGTTGCCGTCCTTGCCGGCGGTCGGGTGGCTGGCGGCGTTCTTCTTCTCCAGCGCCTCCCGGAAGCGCGCCTTCGTGTCCTCGGAGGGCTTCGCCCTGGAGTCGTCCGTCATCGCGGTCACCTCGTCGTCCGTCGGGGTGGGTGTGCTCGCGCGGCGGGGCCGCGCAGCACCTGGTGGCGTCCAGCATGCCCCGGGCCGCCACCCCGCGCCAGGGCATTTCGCCCGGACCGGGCGACCCGGGCGTCAGGCGGTCGTGCCGCTGCCGGCGGTGGCGCGCTCGTCCCGCTCCGCCCGCAGCGAGGTGATCGCCGACTCGAAGTCCTCGAGGGACTCGAACGACTGGTAGACGCTGGCGAAGCGCAGGTAGGCGACCTCGTCCAGCTCGCGCAGCGGCCCGAGGATCGCCAGACCGACCTCGTTCGCCTCGATCTCGGGGCGGCCGGAGGCGCGCAGGGTCTCCTCGACCTTCTGCGCGAGGACGGCGAGGTCGTCGGAGCTCACCGGCCGGCCCTGGCACGCCTTGCGCACGCCCGCCACGACCTTGTCCCGGCTGAAGGGCTCGGTCACCCCGGAGCGCTTGGCCACCGACAGGCTGGCCGTCTCGATCGTGGTGAACCGGCGCTGGCACGCGGGGCACTGACGCCGGCGTCGGATGGACGAGCCGTCGTCGGAGGTGCGCGAGTCGACGACTCGCGAGTCCGCATGGCGGCAGAACGGGCAGTGCATCGCTGGTCTCCTGCGCTCGGCTCCGGACCGGCGCCCGGCTGCCCGACAAGGTAAGCGGCGGGCGACCGTCCGCGCAAGCAGGATCCCCGCGGCGGGCGCGCCGGTCCTCGCCGTCAGTCCAGCGGGAGCACCACGACCTGCCCGGTCTGGAGCTCCGCCGACGTGAGCCCGTTGAGGTCGCGGAGCTCGGCGACCACGTCGCGCAGATCCTCGCCCGTGTCGCGCACCTGCTGCGCGTACTGCCAGAGGGTGTCGCCGGGCGCCACCGTCTGGAGCCGGACCTCGACGCCCGCGCCCGGCGACTCGGCGACGGCGCGCTGGCCGAACAGCCCCGCGCCCACGAGCACGAGGAGCACGAGGGCCGCGACCACCACCCGGCCCCTGCGGGTGAGCCGGAGCCCTCCGAGCCCGAGGAAACCGTGCGCGTCGCTGGTGCTGCGTGCGTTCTGCATCGTCCTGCCTCCGGTCCACGTGGTGCCGCGCGAGGCGGCCGCTCCGTCGAACGTCTGTTCTTCGAACACCTGTACGTCGAACTGCTGTACTAGGTGTACCACGTCCCGGCGACACGGTCGAGGTCCGATCGAACAGATGTTTGATGTCGGGCCGGAACTGGCTTAGAGTGGCCGACAGCGCGATGGAAGGTTTGTCGGATTTCATCGGCCCGCCCACGGGCCGCGCCCTGCAGGACGGAGAACGCGATGACCAGCGGACGGGACCAGGCCCCGGCGTCCACGACGACGGCGACGCCATGGGCTGCCCAGGACGAGACCCTCGAGGACGCGGCCACCACGACGGCCGGCGCCTCCACGACCGCGCTGGCGTCGGTGAGCGAGCTCTCTCCGTCGTCCGACCGCCTCACGCCCCGCCAGCGGCGCGTGCTCGAGACCATCCGCAGCTCCGTCGAGGCCCGCGGCTACCCGCCGACCATGCGCGAGATCGGCGAGGCCGTGGGCCTGGCGAGCCCGTCCTCGGTCAAGCACCAGCTCACCACGCTCGAGCGCAAGGGCTACCTGCGCCGCGACCCCAACCGGCCGCGCGCGATCGAGGTCGTCGACCCCGAGACGCCCGCCGTCGTGGCCGCCGCTCCCGACGCCGACCCCGCTCCCGGGTACGTGGCCGGGTCGCTCGCCGCGTCCGACGCGCAGCCGGCCCAGGCCCCGTCCTACGTCCCGCTGGTCGGCCGGATCGCCGCCGGAGGCCCCATCCTCGCGGAGCAGGTCGTCGAGGACGTCTTCCCGCTCCCCCGGCAGGTCGTCGGCGACGGCGACCTGTTCCTGCTCAAGGTCGCGGGCGACTCGATGGTCGACGCCGCGATCTGCGACGGCGACTGGGTGGTCGTGCGCAGCCAGCCCGTCGCCGAGAACGGGGAGGTCGTCGCCGCGATGATCGACGGCGAAGCCACGGTCAAGACCTTCAAGCAGGCCGACGGGCACACCTGGCTGCTGCCGCAGAACGCCGCCTACTCCCCCATCCCGGGCGACGAGGCGCAGGTGCTCGGCCGGGTCGTGGCGGTGCTCCGCAGCCTCTGAGCGCCGGTGCGGCGCCCCGGGCCGTCAGAACCCGAGGCGCTGCTGCACGGCCCGCATGCTCTCGGCCGACGCGCGCAGCCCGGCGACCTCGTCGTCCGACAGCGGCGTGTCGATCGTCTCCGCCACGCCCCGTCGGCCGACGAGCGACGGTACCGACAGGCAGACGTCGCTGATGCCGTAGAAGTCGTCGAGGCGCGACGACACGTTCATCACGCGGTGCTCGTCGTTGAGCACCGCCTCGATGATCCTGGTCGCGGCCAGACCGACCGCGTAGTTGGTCGCCCCCTTGCCGGCGATGACGCGGTAGGCGGACTCCACGACGTCGGTCGCGATGCGCCGCCGGGCGGGCTCGTCGAGGGGCGGGTGCCCCCGGAACGGCCGCCAGTCCAGGAGAGGCACGCCGGCGATCGTCGCGGAGCTCCACAGCACGATCTCCGAGTCGCCGTGCTCGCCCGCGATGTTCGCGTGCACGTTCCCGACGGCCACCCCGCAGTGGCGGGCCAGCGCGTCGCGCAGCCGGGACGAGTCGAGGACGGTCCCGCTGCCGAACACCCGGCCCCGGGGCAGGCCGCTGATCTCCTGCGCGGCGTAGGTGACGACGTCGACCGGGTTGGTGACCATGAGGAACACGGCGTCCGGGGCCACCTCGAGCAGGCCCGGCAGGATGGACCGCGTGAGGCCGACCGTCGCCTCGGCCAGGTCGAGGCGGCTCTGGCCGGGTTTCTGCTTGGCTCCCGCCGTCACCGCGACGATGTCGGCGCCGCGACAGACCTCCACGTCGTCCGAGCCGTCGATCTCGGCCTGGGGGATGAACATGCCCCCGTGCCGAAGGTCGAGCACCTCGGCCTCGACCTTCGCGCGGTTGACGTCCAGGAGGGCGACGGACCGGGCCGCGCCCCGGGCCAGCGCTGCGTACGCGAGGGTGGAGCCCACCGCGCCCGCCCCGACGATCGCGAGCTTGGTCGTCCTGCGTGTCTCGTCCACGGCCACACGCTATGTGTCGAGGCGCCGGAGCGCAGCGCGGACGAGCTCCCCGTCGGTGGTCGGCCAGAAGTCCGGCATGGACCGGGTGAGGAAGGAGCCGTAGCGGGCGGTCGCGAGCCGGGGGTCGAGCACGGCCACGACGCCGCGGTCCTCCCCCGTGCGCACGAGCCGGCCGGCGCCCTGCGCCAGCAGCAGGGCGGCGTGCGTGGCCGAGACCTGCATGAACCCGTTGCCGCCCGCCTGCTCCACGGAGCGGGCACGGGCCGCCTTCACCGGGTCGTCCGGGCGCGGGAACGGGATCCGGTCCACGAGCACCAGCTGGCAGCTCGGGCCCGGGACGTCCACGCCCTGCCACAGGGACAGCGTGCCGAACAGGCAGGTCTTCGGGTCGTCGGCGAACGCCTTGACGAGCGTCGGCAGCTGGTCGTCGCCCTGGCACAGCACGGGCACGTCCAGCCGTTCGCGCATCGCCTCCGCCGCGGCCTGCGCCGCTCGGCGGGACGAGAACAGCCCGAGAGTCCGTCCTCCCGCGGCCTCGATCAGTCCCGCGATCTCGTCGAGCTGGGCGTCCGTGGTCGGTTCCCGCCCAGGCGCGGGCAGGTGCCGCGCGACGTAGAGGATGCCCTGGCGCGGGTAGTCGAACGGGCTGCCGACGTCCAGCCCGGACCAGTCCGCCGTCTCGTCGGAACCGCCCGAGCCCGCGAGGCCGAGCGAGCGCGCCACCGGGTCGAAGGTGCCGCCGAGCGTGAGGGTGGCCGACGTGAACACGCCGGTCGCCTCGCCCAGGAGGTGCGTGCGGATGAGCCCCGCCACCGCCAGCGGCGCGGCGTGCAGGCGCGTGACGCCGTCGCCGGCCCACGGAGCGTTCTCCGGCGGACGCGAGCACCAGAGCACGTCCGCCGTCGTGTCCTCGGCCGCCATCCGCTCCGCGACCTCGAAGAGCTGCAGGACGGCGGACTGCGCCATCTTCATCCCGGCATCCGGCGCCTCCTGCCCCTTCCCCGCGCCCTGGGGCTTGAGGCGCGTGAGGAGCTCGCGCGCCGCGTCACGCACGGCGCCCACGGCGGCGCGCAGCTCGTCCGGAAGGCCGAGCGGGAAGCGTTCCGCGGGCGCGGTGGCGAGCAGGGTGCCCAGGCGCTGGGAGGCGGCGTCGAGCGCCTCCGTCTCGGTGCCGCCGTGCCGCCGGGCGAGGCGCGCGGCGTGCTCCACGATCGTCAGCGAGAGGTCGACGGTCGCGGCCGCCGTCACACGCTCGGCGAGCTCGTGCGCCTCGTCGACGACGACCGCGTCGTGCTCCGGCAGCACGCCCGGGTTCCCCGAGACGGCGATGCCGAGCATGGCGTGGTTGGTGACGACGACGTCGGCCTCGCGGGCCGCCGCGCGGGCCCGCTCGGGGAAGCACTCCGCCAGGAGCGGGCACCGCTGCCCCAGGCACTCCAGGGCGGTGACGGACACCTGGCGCCAGGCCTTGTCGGGGACCCCGGGCACGAGGTCGTCCCGGTCGCCCGTGTCGGTCTCGTCGGCCCAGCCGTGCAGCCGGCGCACGTGGTCGGCCAGCGTCGCCGTGTCGTCGGCGCGCCCGCCGCGTCCGCGGGGGCCGGGCGGCGCCGGGTGCTGCTCGGCGCCCGCGCCCTCGCCGGGGCCGGGGTCGGCCGGCAGGTCGAAGAGCGTCGCGCCCTCGACGGGGTAGCCCCCGGTCACCTTGTGCTTGCACAGGTAGTTGTGCCAGCCCTTGAGCAGCGCGACCTTGGGAGGGCGGGGCAGCTTCGGCCCCACCGTCTCGGCGACCAGCGGCAGGTCGCGCGTGACCACCTGGCGCTGCAGCGCCAGGGTCGCGGTGGAGACGATGACGCGCCTGCCGTCGACGACCGCGTGCCGTACCGCCGGGACGAGGTACGCGAGCGACTTGCCCGTCCCCGTGCCCGCCTGCACCAGCAGGTGCCGGCCGTCGTCGACGGCCTCGGCCACCGCCTCCGCCATGCGGCGCTGGCCCTCCCGCCGTCCGCCCCCGAGGGCCCCCACCGCCAGGTCGAGGAGCTGCGGGGCGTCGGGGGCGTCGGCGGAGGTCACCCGTCGATCCTAGGGCACCCCGCC
>NZ_JBHXAW010000292.1:0-5467 GCF_042726645.1 Isoptericola sp. NPDC060257 | reverse complement strand
AGGCCGGAGCGCCGTTCCTCCTCAAGGTCAACGGCGAGACGGTGCTCGTCCGCGGGGCGAACTGGATCCCCGACCACGCGTTCCTCACGGAGATCGACCGCGACCGGTACGCGCGCCGGGTCGACGACGCCCTCGAGGCGAACATCAACCTCCTGCGGGTGTGGGGCGGCGGCATCTACGAGTCCGACGACCTGTACGACCTCGCCGACGAGAGTGGCCTGCTCGTGTGGCAGGACTTCCCGTTCGCCTGCGCCGCGTACAGCGAGGACGAGCCGATGCGCGCCGAGGTGGAGGCCGAGGCCCGCGAGAACGTCACGCGGCTCAGCCCGCACCCGTCGCTCGTCATCTGGAACGGCAACAACGAGAACACGTGGGGCTCGGTCGACTGGGGCTGGGCCGGCCGGCTCGGCGGCCGCCCGTGGGGCGACCTGTACTACCGCGAGCTGCTGCCGGGCGTGCTCGCCGAGCTGGACCCCACGCGCCCGTACTCGCCGGCGAGCCCGTACTCGTTCGGCGACTACCGTCACCCGAACGACGAGCGCTACGGCACCATGCACATCTGGGACGTGTGGAACCGGGAGGACTACTCCGTCTACGCCCGCTACCGGCCGCGGTTCCTGTCGGAGTTCGGCTTCCAGGGTCCGCCCGCCTGGTCGACGCTCACGCGCGTGGTCCACGACGAGCCGCTCGACCCGTTCGGCCACCAGATGCTCGTGCACCAGAAGGCGCACCTGGGCAACGCCAAGCTCGAGCGCGGCTGGCAGGGGCACCTGCCCGACCCGGCGACGATCGAGGACTGGCACTGGACCACGCAGCTCAACCAGGCGCACGCCGTGCGCTTCGGCATCGAGCACGTGCGGTCCCTGACCCCGCACAACACCGGCGCCATCGTGTGGCAGCTCAACGACAACTGGCCCGTGGTGTCGTGGGCTGCGGTCGACCACGACGAGCACCGCAAGCCGCTGTGGCACGCCCTGCGCGCCGCGTACGCGCCGCGGCTGGCCACCTTCCAGCCGCGCGCGTCCGAGGCGGCGCGGGCCGCCGCGTGGGAGGGGCTGGAGCCGGTGCCCGACACCGTCGCGCTCGTCGTCGTCAACGACACCGGCGAGCGTCTGGCCGGGACCTGGACGGTCACGCGCGAGGCGCTGGACGGGTCGGTCCTGGCCAAGGCGACCGTGGAGGTCGACGCGCCCGCCCGCGGCGCGGCGACGGTCACCGTGCCCGCCGAGGTCGCCACGTTCGACGACGCGGCCGCCGAGGTGCTCGTGGCGACGGCCGACGACCCCGAGTCCGGCGTGGCGGCGGCCCTGCGGCACGGGGCCGAGGTCGTGGACCAGCGGCTCGACCCGAGCCCGCTGCGGATCGAGGCGTCGCCCGTCCCCGGGGGCTGCGAGCTGCGGCTGACCGCGACCTCGCTCGCCCGTGACGTCTTCTGCCCGGTCGACGTGGTGGACCCGGCGGCGCGCGTCGACGCCGGGCTCGTCACGCTGCGTGCGGGCCAGAGCGTGACGCTCCGGGTCACCTCGCAAGGGGGCGACCCGGAGGCGTTCGCCGCCGCGGTGCGCTGCGCGAACGACCTGCTCGGCGGGGTCAGCGCGGCCGGGTGAGCACGCGGTCGACGGCCGACAGGGGGATGTGCACCCAGGTCGGCCGTTGCCGCGTCTCGTAGACCACCTCGTAGAGCGCCTTGTCCAGCACGAGGGCGGCGAGGACGGCGTCGGCGGTGGGCGGGTCGAGCTCGGGCGGACGTCGGGTGGTCAGCCCGCTCACGGCCGCGGACGTGTCGGCCGACTGACGGTAGCGGGCGAGGAAGGCGTGCACGGACTCCGCCTCCCACCACGGGTCGGGCGCGCCGCCGACGGCGGCCGCGTACGCGAACGAGCGGACCATGCCCGCGACGTCGCGCAGCGGAAGGTCGGGGGCCGTGCGCTCGGCGGCGGGCCGTTGCGGCTCGCCCTCGAAGTCGAGGAGCTTCCACCCGGTCTCGCCGTGCAGCGCCTGACCGAGGTGCAGGTCGCCGTGCACGGTCTGCAGGCGCAGCCGCGGCAGCCGGCCCTGGAGGTCGTCGAGCAGCGCGTCGATCGCGGGGGCCCGGGCCGCCAGGCCGGGCGCCTCGGACACGGCGAGCGCCGCCCGGTCGCGCAGGCCTCCGACGAACGTCGCCGGGTCGAGCAGCGGCCCGGGCGGCATGGCCTGGCGCAGCACCGAGTGCAGCTCCGCCACGACGCGCCCGAGGTCGGCCGCGAGGTGTGCGAACGACTCGCCGCGGCCGGCGTGCTCGCAGGCCAGCTCGAACCCGTCGCGGGCCCGCGGCACCAGCTCGCTGAGGACGGCCAGGGCGGTGGTCGTGCCGGGCGCTGTGGCCACCTGGAGGGCGCCGAGGAAGCGCGGCACGCCGTCCCAGCCGGCGCGGGTCAGGGCACGGGGGACGACGACGTCGGGGTGCGGCCCGGGGGTCACGGTGCGCAGGATCTTGAGCATCCCGCCGGTGCCGTCCGGCGACGGCACGCCCGGCAGCACGACGCTCGTGTTCGACTGCTCGCCCGCCACGACCTGGCCGCCCGCGACGAGCGCCTCGCCCCGCACGCCGTCGCCGACGCCGGCCGCCCGCAGCAGGGCGAGCCAGCAGGCGGGGTGGGCGCCGCCGTCGTGCACGGCGACGTCGCCCGCGGCGGTGCGGACCTCGGCGACGAACCCGGGGCCGCGCGCGGCGGGGTCCGTGAGCACGAGCGGCACCTGCGCGACCACCTCGCCGCCCGGCACGCCCGCGCCGCGCAGGCGCACGAGGAGGACGACGACGTCGGCGCCGTCGGGGCCGCCGCCCGGGCCGTCGTCGAACGTCACCGCGAGCCACGGTTCGACGTGCACCGTGGCGGCGCTCGCGCCGCCCGCGGGGAACCACCGCCGGCCGGGCAGCCAGGCGGCGAGCAGCTCCCCGACGCTCGGGTCGGGGACGCCCGCGGCCGGCCGCACCGCGGTCATGCCGGCTCGCCTCCGGTCGATGGCGCGGAGGTGTCACCGTCGCCGCGCCCCGGCGGGGTCAGGAGCAGCCAGTAGAAGTCGCGCGACCCCCAGGTCATGGTCAGGGTGCCGTCCGCGCCGACGTCGGGGAAGCGGGCGCCGCCGAACAGGTCGGTGAGCGACCAGCCGGCGCGGCCGGGCACGCGCACGACGGACGACCGCGCCGTCGCGGACAGGTTCGCCGCCACGAGCAGCGTCTCGTCCGCCGAGGTGCGGGTGAACGCGAGCACGGCGTCGTCGTCGGCCTCCAGGGGCGCGAACGCCCCGGTACCGAACGCCGGGTGCAGCCGTCGCACGGCGAGCATGCCGTGCACCCAGTGCAGCAGCGAGGAGGGCTGCGCGAGCTGGGCCTCGACGTTGACGTGCTGGTAGTGGTGCACCAGCGACTGCACGAGCGGCAGGTAGAGCTTGCCGGGGTCGGCGGTGGAGAAGCCGGAGTTGCGGTCGGGCGTCCACTGCATGGGCGTGCGCACCGCGTCCCGGTCGGGCAGCCAGATGTTGTCGCCCATGCCGATCTCGTCGCCGTAGTACAGGCACGGGCTGCCCGGCAGGCTGAGCAGCAGCGCGTGGGCGAGCTCCACCTCCTTGCGCGAGTTGTCGAGCAGCGGCGCCAGGCGGCGGCGGATGCCGATGTTGGCGCGCATGCGCGGGTCGGGCGCGAACCACCCGTACATCGCCGCGCGCTCCTCGGTGGAGACCATCTCGAGGGTGAGCTCGTCGTGGTTGCGCAGGAACGTCGACCACTGCCCGCCCGGCGCGGGGATGTCCGGCGTGTCGGCGAGGATGTCGAGCAGGGGCCGGGCGCGCTGGTCGCGCATCGCGTAGTAGACGCGCGGCATCACGGGGAAGTGGAAGCACATGTGGCACTCGGGCTCGTCCGCCGTGCCGAAGTAGTCCACCACGTCCTGCGGCCACTGGTTCGCCTCGGCCAGCATGATCCGGCCCGGGAACTCGTCGTCGATCATGCGGCGCACCCGGCGGAGGAACGCGTGCGTCTCCGGCAGGTTCTCGCAGTTGGTGCCCTCGGCCTCGAACAGGTACGGCACCGCGTCGAGGCGGAAGCCGTCGACGCCGACCCCCAGCCAGAACCGCGCGACGTCGAGCATGGCGTCCACCACGCGGGGGTTCTCGAAGTTGAGGTCCGGCTGGTGGTGGAAGAACCGGTGCCAGAAGTACTGCCGCCGCACCGGGTCGAACGTCCAGTTCGACGTCTCGGTGTCCACGAAGATGATGCGCGCGTCCTCGTAGCGCGTGTCGTCGTCCGACCACACGTAGAAGTCGCCGTACGGGCCCTCCGGGTCCGACCGCGACGCCTGGAACCACGGGTGCTGGTCGCTGGTGTGGTTCATCACGAGGTCCACCACCACGCGGATACCGCGCGCGTGCGCCGCCTCGATGAGCTCGGCGAAGTCCCCGATCGTGCCGTACTGGCTCGCGATCGACGTGTAGTCGGCGATGTCGTACCCGCCGTCCCGCAGCGGCGACGGGTAGAACGGCGGCAGCCACAGGCAGTCCACGCCCAGCCACTGCAGGTAGTCCAGCCGTTCCGTCACGCCCCGCAGGTCGCCCGTGCCCGCGCCGCCGGTGTCCGAGAAGGCCCGCACGATGACCTCGTAGAACACGGCCGTGCGGTACCACTCCGGGTCCTCGGACAGGCCGGGCTTGTCCAGGGGCGGCGGTGCGGGCTGCGGCCGCGTGGGCAGCGCCTGCACCGGCACCTGG
Source organism: Isoptericola sp. NPDC060257 (assembly GCF_042726645.1). Lineage (NCBI taxonomy): Bacteria > Bacillati > Actinomycetota > Actinomycetes > Micrococcales > Promicromonosporaceae > Isoptericola > Isoptericola sp. NPDC060257. The sequence goes on along the minus strand of NZ_JBHXAW010000292.1, from coordinate 724 downwards.
CGCGTGACGGGCCGCGGCACCTGGGGCGTCATCGGGGCCCTCTCATGCGGGCCTGCTCATGTCGGCCTCGTCATGCCAGGCCGATCGTCAGGACGTGCGCCACCTGCTCGCGGGGGTCGAGGCGGACGTACGGGTGGGCACCCCACGGGTAGGTGGCGCCCGACAGCTCGTCGTGGGCGACGAAGAACGGCTGGTCCTCGACCCCGTCCGGCCGCGTGAGGCCGAGCGCCTCCAGGTCGAGGAACAGCGTGGACTCCTGCGTGGCCCACGGGTCCAGGTTGACCACGACCAGCACGACGTCGTCCTGCGTGGCGCCCGGCCGGCCCGCGGCGGGCAGGTGCTCGGCCCGCACCCGCCGCGAGAACGCGACGACCTGGTCGTTCGTCGTCGGGTGCACCGTGAGGTCGCGCAGCTGCTGCAGCGTCGGGTGGGCGCGCCGGATCTCGTTGAGGCGTCGCAGCAGCGTGGAGACGCCGACGACGTCGGCCTGCGACCAGTCGCGCGGCTTGTACTCGTACTTCTCGTTGTCGATCTGCTCCTCGACACCCGGGCGCGGCACGTTCTCCACGAGCTCGTACCCGGAGTAGACGCCCCACGTGGGGCTGCCGAGGGCCGCCAGCACGGCGCGGACGGCGAAGCCCGCCACCCCGCCGTGCTGCAGGTACGGGGGCAGGATGTCGTGCGTCGTGGGCCAGAAGCTCGGACGCAGCACCGAGCCCTGGGG
>NZ_JBHXAW010000291.1:0-5487 GCF_042726645.1 Isoptericola sp. NPDC060257 | reverse complement strand
GGTTGATGTTCGCCTGGTCGGGCCGGAACTCGTAGACGAACTTCCAGATGATCGAGGCGCCGACCATCGAGATCGCCATCGGCACGAACACGAGCGCCTTGGCGAGCTTCTCGAACCGGGTGCGGTCGACCAGCACGGCGTACCCGAGGCCGATGACCGCGCTCAGCAGGGGCGCGAGGATCACCCAGGCGGCGGTGACCAGCAGCACCTGCTGGAACTGGCTCTGCGTGAAGGCCGTGACGTAGTTGTCGAACCCGATGAACTCGGTGCCGTTGCGGTTGAAGAAGGACTGCCAGAGTGTGATCAGACCGGGGCGGAGCAGCCCGTAGGCGAGGAAGAGGAGCGGCACGCCGACGAAGCCGGCCGCCACCACCCACGACGGGATGCGCTTCGGCCGGTCCACCAGGAACAGGATGAGGCCCATCACCGCGGCGAAGAGCACCACGGCGACCACCATGAGCAGGAACTTCTGCCCCGTGGTGTCAGGCTCGAGCAACCAGGTCATCGATGACCTCCTCGAGGAGTCGGGACGGGGACGGGAGCGGCGCGCGGTCCGGGGACGTCGGACGACGCCCCCGGACCGCGCGGTCGAGCAGGATCACGCGGCGCACCGGCTCACTTCGGCCAGGACGCCTCGATCTTGTCCGTGACCTCCTGGGTGCTCGCCCCCGTCAGCCAGTCCACGATGCCGTTCCAGAACGTCCCGGCACCCACCTCGCCCGGCATGAGGTCGGACGCGTCGAAGGCGACGACGGTGTCCGGGTCGGACAGGACACCGGCCACGTACTGGTCGAACTCCGTGGAGAGGTTGTTCGGGTCGAGGCCGCTGTTGGCGCTGACCCAGCCGCCGTCCGGCGTGCTCAGGGCCTTCTGGTTGGCCCAGTCCGCGCTGGAGAGGTAGGTCTGGAAGGCCTGCACCTCGGGACGGTCGTCGAACGCCGCCACGAACTCGCCGCCGCCGAGCATCGGCTTGACGTCGGTCTGGTCCGTCGGCAGGTAGAAGGCGAAGACGTCGCCCTGCTCAGACACCTCGGTGCCCTCCGGCCACTGCGTCTGGTAGAAGTTCGCCGCACGGTGCATCCAGCAGGTCTGGTCGAGGATGCCGTTGCCGGCGTCGGTCCACGACTGCGTGGCGATCGAGTCGACGCCGCCCAGGCCCGCGTTCACGTAGTCCGGGTTCTTGAGGATTTCACCCGCCGTGTCCCACGCCTTGACCACCTTCGGGTCGTTGAACGGGATCTCGTGGGTGTACCACTTCTCGTAGTCCTCGACGCCCGCGGTGCGCAGCATCATGTCCTCGATGAAGTCGGTGCCCGGCCAGCCGGTCGCGTCACCCGACTCGACGCCCGCGCACCAGACCTGGCCGCCGGTGTCGTCGTGGATCTTCTGGGTGAGGTCCATCAGCTCGGTCCACGTCTGCGGCACCTCGTAGCCGGCGTCGGAGAACATCGACGGCGAGTACCAGACGAAGGACTTCGCGTTGGCGCCCAGCGGGGCCGAGTAGAACGTGCCGTCGACCGTGCCGTAGCCCTTCCAGGTCTCGTTGAAGAACTCGTCGACGTTCTTGGCCGTGGCGTCGGGCGCCGGCTTGATCGCGTCCGGGTAGTCCTTGACGATCGTGTTGAGCAGGCCCGGCTGCGGCAGGTAGGCGATGTCGGGCGCGTTGCCCGCCTTGATGCGGACCAGCAGCTGCGCCTCGAACTCGCGGGACGCCTCGTAGTCGATCTTGACGCCCGTGCAGTCCTCGAACGCCTTGTACGAGTCCTGCTGCGTCGCACCCTCGGGGTCGACGATCGAGGTGTACACGCTCACGGTCTTGCCGTCGAGGTCGCCGAACTCGTCGTAGGCGGAGCAGTCGATCTCCGCGCTGGAGGCGCTGGACTCCTCGCCGACACCACCCTCACCGTCGGGGTCGCTGCACGCCGCGAGCACGAGCGCGAGGCCCGCACCGCCTGCCGCCAGCGCCAGTACGCGTCGCCGCGCCGTCGTCGTTCGTCTGGTCATTGCCGAGCTCCTCCACTGCGTCGTGGTCCACGGAGGTGTTCCCGCCGATCGGCGGCCCGTGATCCCCTGGTCCCCCTGACCGGGATACTGCCTCCCTCCAGAGTTCACCGCACCCCCACCGGCAGGTGCAAGTTCCTGCAAGTCGTTTCACGGTCACGACTCGGTGACGATTCGTGACACCCTGGACCCGGACCCCGTCACGTACCTTCCGAGAGGACCGCCATGATCGAGCTGAGGAGCCCGCGAGAGATCGACCAGATGCGCCCCGCGGGGCGCTTCGTGGCCGAGGTGCTCACGGCCGTCCGCGACGCCGCCGCCGTCGGGGTGAACCTCCTCGAGCTCGACGCCCTCGCCCACCGGATGATCCGCGACCGCGGCGCCGAGTCGTGCTACATCGACTATCACCCGTCGTTCGGCGCCATGCCCTTCGGCAAGGTGATCTGCACGTCCGTGAACGACGCCGTCCTGCACGGTCTGCCCCACGACTACGCGCTGCGCGACGGCGACCTGCTGAGCATCGACTTCGCCGCGTCGGTGGACGGCTGGGTCTCCGACTCCGCCCTGTCGTTCGTCGTCGGCGCCTCCGCGACGCCGCAGCGAGCCGCCGCCGACGCGAAGCTCATCGAGACCACCGAGGTGGCGCTCGAGGCGGGCATCGCCGCCGCCGTCGCCGGCAACCGGATCGGCGACATCTCCGCCGCCATCGCCAAGGTGGCCCGCGGCGCCGGCTACGACATCAACACCGACTTCGGCGGTCACGGCGTCGGGCGCACCATGCACGGCGACCCGCACGTGCCGAACGACGGCCGGCCGGGCCGCGGGTTCCCGCTCAAGCCGGGCCTCGTCATCGCCATCGAGCCGTGGTTCCTCGAGACCACCGACGAGATCTTCACCGACCCCGACGGCTGGACCCTGCGGTCGGCCGACGGCAGCCGCGGCGCGCACAGCGAGCACACCATCGCCATCACGGACGACGGCCCGGTCGTCCTCACCGCGCGCGACTGACCCGGCGCGGCACGGCGGCGGGCCGCGCCGATCCTCAGCCGAGACCTTCGACGATGCGGAAGTCGCGCTCGAAACCCTCCGGGAGCGCAGCCAGCGCCTCCCGGTAGGCCGCGCTCTCGTACGCGGCGACCGCCTGCTCGAAGCCGTCGAACTCGATCAGGACGACGCGATCGGCGATCCCGGCCTCGTGCGCGACGATCCGGCTGCCGACGCCGGCGAGCACCCGCCCGCCCGCCGCCGCGACGGCCCTCCCGGCCAGCCCGTTGTAGGCATCGAGCGTCTCGGGGTCGTCGATGGCGGGATAGACGCTGACCCAGTAGCCCTTGGACATGGAACCTCCAGCTCGCGGACGAGAGGGCGCTTCGAAATTCGAAGCGCTGTGGTGTGCGACGCTACCGATTCGGAATCCGAAGCACAAGAGGGGCGGGAGTCATGAACGCGCCGCAGACGCCCATGCCGGGCCGACCGGTCCGCGGGTCCACGACCGGACGATCCTTGATGGCGGCGCTGGACCTGTTCGGGCGTCGATGGACCCTGCGCATCGTCTGGGAGCTGGGGGACGAGCCGCTCGGCTTCCGGCTCCTGCAGAGGCGCTGCGACGACATGTCGTCGAGCGTCCTGCAGCAACGGCTCGCCGAGCTCCAGGAAGCCCGGCTCGCCGCGGTGCTGAGCGACGGCCGCTACACCCTCACCCCGCTCGGCCACGACGCCCGCGAAGCTCTTCGCCCGCTCATCGAGTGGTCGCTGCGGTGGGCTGCCGAGGTCTCTGACCCCCCGCCCTCCCCCGAGCAGACGGGCGACGGGCGGCCGGACCGATGACGCCGTCGTCCGCCGACCACCTCGGACTGCGGGGGCCGGACCACGCAGGAGCTATCGCAGGAGCGAGAGCAGCACCGGCACGACACCGTCCTCGTCGACGGGTCCGGTGACCTCGTCGGCGGCGGCGCGCACGACGTCGTCCGCGTGCCCCATGGCGACGCCCCGGCCGGCCCAGCGCAGCATGTCGACGTCGTTGCGCCCGTCGCCGACGGCCACGGTGTCGGCGGGGTCGACGCCCAGGCGCCGGCGCAGCCGCTCCAACCCGGACGCCTTGGTGACGCCCTTCGGTGCCACGTCCATCCACGCCGTCCAGCCGACGGCGTAGGTGACGTCGCCCAGGCCGATGCGCGCCGCCATCGTGCTGAACTCCTCCGGCGTGCGCTCGGGGCTGCGGATGACGACGCGCGTCACCTCGCGGGCCCACAGCTGCTCGAAGTCGACGACCTGGTGGACGCCGTCGAGCTCACCCTCGGGGAACAGCGCGTTCATGCGGAAGCCGATGCCGATGTCCTCGACGGCGTAGCGCGCGTCGGGCAGCTCCTCGCGCAGCAGGCGCAGCGCGGGGCCCGGGTCGAACGTGCGCACCTCGTCGAGCTCCCAGCCGTGCGGGAGGGCGGCGTCCAGGCGCACGGTCACGGCGCCGTTGGAGCACACCATCCAGCCTGTCGTGATGCCGAGCAGCTGCGCCACCGGCGTCATCGCGATGAGCGACCGCCCCGACGACAGCACCACGTGGTGCCCCGCCGCCTGGACCGCCGCGACGGCGTCGCGCACCGCGGGCGACAGACCGCCGTCGTACCCGAGCAGCGTGCCGTCGATGTCGAGGGCGACCAGGCGCGGGGCGGGCCGCCCGCTCACGCGACCGGCTCGAGCACCTCGAGGCCGCCCAGGTACGGCCGCAGCCCCTCGGGCACGCGGACCGAGCCGTCGGCCTGCTGGTGGTTCTCGAGGATGGCGACGATCCAGCGGGTGGTGCCCAGCGTGCCGTTCAGCGTGGCGACCGGGCGCGTGGTGCCGTCCACGGTCCGCTCGCGCACGCCCAGGCGACGGGCCTGGAACGTGGTGCAGTTCGACGTCGAGGTGAGCTCGAGGAAGCGCTCCTGGGTGGGCAGCCACGCCTCGCAGTCGAACTTGCGCGCGGCGGACGTGCCGAGGTCGCCCGCGGCCGTGTCGATGACGCGGTAGGGCAGCTCGACCTTGGCCAGCATCGCCTCTTCCCAGGCCAGCAGGCGCTGGTGCTCGGCGGCCGCGTCCTCCGGGTCGCAGTAGCTGAACATCTCGACCTTGTGGAACTGGTGCACGCGGATGATGCCGCGGGTGTCGCGGCCCGCGGCGCCGGCCTCGCGGCGGTAGCAGGCGCTCCAGCCGGCGTACCGCTTCGGGCCCGCCGACAGGTCGATGATCTCGTCCGCGTGGTAGCCCGCGAGCGCCACCTCGCTGGTGCCGACCAGGTACAGGTCGTCCTTCTCCAGGTGGTACACCTCGTCCGCGTGGCTGCCGAGGAAGCCGGTGCCGCGCATCGTGTCCGGCTTGACCAGCGTGGGCGTGATCATCGGCGTGAAGCCCGCGCTCACCGCCTGGTCCACCGCCGCGTTCAGCAGCGCCAGCTCGAGGCGCGCGCCGATGCCGGTGAGGAAGTAGAACCGCGAGCCCGACACC
>NZ_JBHXAW010000290.1:0-5552 GCF_042726645.1 Isoptericola sp. NPDC060257 | reverse complement strand
CCCACGAACCCTCGACGAAGAGGAGACGAGATGCCGAACCGTGCGGTGCCCGGCAGGCGCCCGGTCGCGCGCAGGCTGTCCCGGCGGAGCTTCCTGGCCGTGGCCGGGATCAGCGTGGCCGGGGCGCTCGCGGCCTGCTCCGGCGCCCCGACCGGCACGAAGCACCTGCGGCTGTCCTCGTGGAACATCCCGCTGGACCTGGAGTCGTACCAGGCGCTCGCCGACGAGTTCGTGGCCGCCCACCCGGGCACCAGCGTCGCGGTCGAGGTCACGACCGGCCAGTTCCACCAGTGGTTCATCACGCGGCTGGCGGCGGACCTCGCGCCCGACATCATCCGCATCACGCCGCAGCAGATCGGTCGCTACGCCGCGAACGGCAGCCTCGTCGACCTCACGGACGCGGTGCCGCCGGAGTACCAGGACGACTGGTCCGAGCCGTTCTGGGCGATCGGCGCCAAGGCCGACGGCCTGTTCGGCGTCTTCCAGCACACCGACAACTTCATCACCTACTACGACAAGCGGGTGATGGAGCAGGTCGGCGTCGACGTGCCGCAGACCCTCGACGAGGCGTGGCACTGGGACGAGTTCCTCGAGATCGCCGCCGAGGCGCAGAAGGTCACCGGGCGGTACGGCTTCGGCTACGGCTGGAGCGGCCCGGAGACCGCGTACCGCTGGATGCCGCTCGTCTACCAGAACGGCGGCGCCTTCCTCGGGGAGGACGGCGAGACGCCGAGCATGGACACCGACGCCGCGGTCGGGGCGCTGGACTTCGGCCGCCGCTGGTACGCGGACGGGCTGGTCTCGCCGGCGAACATGAGCAAGTCCGGCGGCGGCGCCGTCGGCCGCGACCTCTTCGCCACCGGCCAGGCCGGGCTGCTGCTGGACAACCCCGAGGCCATCGCCGCACTCGACGAGGCCCGCCCCGACGAGTGGGGCACCACCTACATGATCCGCAACGCCGGCGAGGCGTCCGACCTCGGCGGCAACGCGCTGGCCGTGACGAGGTCGAGCAAGCACCCCGAGCTGGCGGCCGAGCTCGTCGCGTTCCTCACGAGCCGCACCAACGTCGCCGAGTTCTGCCGGCGCGGCAACTGGCTGCCCGCCCGCTCCTCGCTGGACGCGGCCGACATCGGCTACGACCGGCACGAGGCCACGATGCAGCAGTTCATCGACCAGGCCACGACCATCCCGCTGTCCATGGTGCGCGCCCAGTCCGGGCCGTACTTCAGCTCCCTCAACTCGGTCTTCGCGGACTACCTCGACCTGTGCTTCCTCGGCGAGCTCACGCCCGCCGAGTGCGGCGCCCAGATGACGGAGGCGATGCGCAGTGTCACCACGCGGTGAGACCCTCACGACCCTGGAGGCGCCGCCGGCCGCCTCACCGACGGCCGACGTCGCGCGCGCGACGTCGCGCACGGGCGGGCCCACCGGCCGCCGTCGCGGCCGCTGGGCGCCCTACCTGTTCGTCGGCCCCGCCGGGCTGCTCTTCCTCGCGTTCTCGCTGGTGCCGATCGTCATCGCGGTCGCCCTGTCGTTCCAGGACACCGCCACGCTGGGCGACGGGCAGTGGGTGGGCGCGGACAACTACCGGACCATGCTGTCCGACCCGCTGCTGCGCACGGCCCTGCTCAACACGCTGGTCTTCACCGTCGGCACGGTGCCGACGGCGATGGCGGTCGGGCTGGCGCTCGCCGTCGCGCTCAACCGCCCGCTGCCGGGGCGGGGCCTCCTGCGGGCGCTGTTCTTCGTGCCGATGGTCGCGGCCGGCGTCGTGGTCGGCGTGATCATGTCGTGGATCTTCAACCCGGACTACGGGGTCGCGAACAACGCGCTCCGGGCGGTCGGGCTCGACGGGCTGCCGTGGCTGACGTCGCCGCGCACGGCGATGCTCACGCTGGTGCTCGTCGTCGTGTGGACCCGCATCGGCTTCTGCATGGTGATCTACCTGGGCGCGCTGCAGTCGATCCCGTCCGAGCTGCGCGAGGCCGCCGCCATCGACGGCGCGAGCCGCTGGCAGCGGTTCCGGCGCCTCACCGTGCCGATGCTCGCGCCGACGACGTCGATCCTGCTCATCCTCAACGTGGTGTTCTCGCTGCAGGCCTTCGACGTCATCTACGTGATGACCGGCGGCGGTCCCGGCTTCTCCACGACCGTCCTCATCCAGTACGTGTTCCGGTCCGCGTTCGCCGACGCCCGCATGGGCTACGCCGCGGCGCTCGGGCTGCTGCTCGTGCTGATCCTGCTGGTCTTCACGCTGCTGCGGCAGCGGGCGACGAAGAAAGCCGAGGAGCTCCTGTGACCACCACCGTCCTGCCCGCGCGCCCCGCGCCCGACGCCGCCCCCGTGCGCGGCGGCCGCTCCCCGCGCGAGCGCCGGTCGCACCGCCGCCGGTGGCTGCTCACCGCGGGCCTCACCGCCGTCGCGATCCTCGTCGTCTTCCCGCTGTACTGGATGGTGGTCTCGGCCCTCACCCCGGGCGGGCAGTCGCAGAGCAGCGACTTCTACCTGTGGCCCGACGCGCCGACGGTCGGCAACTTCACGGAGGTCTTCGCCACGCAGCCGGTGTGGCGGTGGCTCGGCAACTCGTTCCTCGTCGCCACGGTCGGCACCGCGCTGTCCGTGTGCGTCTCGCTCGGCGCGGGGTACGCGCTCGCGAAGTACCGGTTCCGCGGGCGCGGTCTGCTGTACGCGGTGTTCCTCGTGACGATCATGATCCCCATCCAGGTCACGCTGGTGCCGGCGTTCCTCGTCGTGGCGCGGCTGGGGCTGGTCGACTCGCCGTGGGCGGTCATCCTGCCCACCCTGTTCGACGTCGTCGGGATCTTCATCGCCCGCCAGTTCATGCTCGGCGTGCCGGACGCGCTCATCGAGGCCGCGCGGCTCGACGGCGCGGGGGAGCTGCGCACCTTCTTCCGGGTGGTGCTGCCCTCGTGCGGCCCGCTGGTCGGCGTCCTCGTGATCCTCGGGTTCATGAACCGCTGGAACGACTTCCTGTGGCCGCTCGTGGTGCTGCAGGGCAACGAGAGCCTCACCGTGCCGGTCGGGCTGTCGACCCTGACCAGCAACCCGGCGTTCGCCTCGCCGTGGGGCGCCGTGATGGCCGTGGCGACCGTCGCCGTCGTGCCGCTGCTCGTCGTGTTCCTGGTCTTCCAGAAGACGTTCGTGCAGGGCATCGCGAGCACGGGGATCAAGTAGTCGTCGACCGAAGTCCGTCAGGTGTCTGTCGGGAGGTCTCCCGTACGTCGTGCTCATGTACACGGCCACGAGGGCCGTGCAGGATGAGGAACCGACCGAAGGAGATCGTCGTGCGCTACCTGATGCTGGTGCTGTCCACCCCCGAGGACCCGGAGCTGCGGCCGGAGGACACCGCGGGCGCGCCGCCCATCGAGGGGTGGGTGGAGAAGTACTACGGCAGCGGCGCCGCCGTGCTCGGCGACCGGCTCCGCCCGCCCGCCGACGCGGTCGGGGTGCGGGTGCGCGGCGGGCGCGCGCTCGTCACCGACGGGCCGTTCTCGGAGACCAAGGAGGCGATCGGCGGGTTCGACGTCCTCGACGCGCCCGACCTCGACACGGCGATCACCATCGCGTCCGAGCACCCCATGGCCCACGCGGGCGCCATCGAGCTGCGGCCGTTCTGGCCGCTGGGCCTCGAGGGCGCCGGCTCGACGGACGGGGGCGCGTGATGCGGTACCTGCTGCTGGTGATCGAGCCCGACGTGCCCGACCGCGGTCCGGACGCCGACATCGAGGACTGGGTGCGCCGGCACGACGCCGACGGCTCGCGCATCCTGGGAGAGCGGCTGCGGCCGGCCGCCGACGTCCGGCGCGTGCGGGTGTCCGACGGCCGCACCCTGGTGACCGACGGCCCCTTCACCGAGACGAAGGACGTCATCGGCGGGTTCGACGTCGTCGAGGCGCCCGACCTCGAGGCCGCGCTCGCGATCGCCGCCGAGCACCCGGGCAGCCGGGGCGGCGGCACGGTCGAGGTGCACCCGTTCTGGCCGACCGACGGGGGCGCACCGGCGTGACGGCGCCGGCCGCCGTCGCCGTCGAGGACGCCTTCCGCAGCGAGTGGGGGCGCGTCCTCGGCGCGGTGGCCCGCGCCACCGGCGACCTCGACCTCGCGGAGGAGTCCGCGCAGGAGGCGTTCGTGGCGGCGCTGCGCACCTGGTCGCGCGACGGCGTCCCCGACCGGCCCGGCGCGTGGCTCACGACGACGGCGCGGCGGCACGCCCTCGACGTGCTGCGCCGCCGCCGCGTCGAGGCGGAGAAGAGCGAGACCGCCGTGCGGCGGGGCGAGCGGGTCGACGGGCCGGGGCGGGCCGGCGACGGCGTGCACGACGAGGTCGAGCGCGGCCTCGACGACGAGGGCTGGTCGCCCGACGACCCGGACGGCGACCTGGTGCGGCTGCTGTTCACGTGCTGCCACCCGGCCCTGCCGCTCGACGGCCGGGTGGCGCTGACGCTGCGCTCCCTCACCGGCATGACGACGGGGCAGGTGGCGCGCGCCTTCCTCGTGCCCGAGGCGACCATGTCGCAGAGGCTGGTGCGCACGAAGCGGCGCATCCGTGCCACCGGCATCGCGTTCCGGGTGCCGCCGCCGGCGCTGCTCGCCGGGCGCACGGACGCGGTGCTCGCGGTCCTCTACGTGCTGTTCACGGAGGGCTACGACGCCTGGGCGGAGCCCGCCGACGAGGTCGAGGGGTGCGCCGAGCGTCGCGCGCTGGCCGGGGACGCGATGCGGCTGGCCCGGCTCGCCGCCCGGCTGCTGCCGGACGAGCCCGAGGCCCGCGGCCTGCTCGCCCTCCTGCTGCTGCAGCACGCGCGCCGCGACGCGCGCACCGGGCAGGACGGCGTCGCGCTGACCCTGGCGGAGCAGGACCGCACGCGGTGGTACGGCGACGAGATCGACGAGGGGCTGGCGGTGCTCGACACGGCGCTCGCAGCACGCCGACCGGGGCCGTACCAGGTGCAGGCCGCGATCGCGGCGCTGCACTGCCGCGCGGCGACCGCGGCGGAGACGGACTGGGCGGAGGTGCTCGCCCTCTACGGCGTGCTGCTCGACCTGGCGCCGTCGCCCGTCGTCGCGCTCAACCGGGCCGTGGCCGTGGCCGAGGTGCACGGCGCCGACGCCGGTCTGGCCGCCGTCGACGCCGTCGCGCAGGACCCGGCGCTGGCGGGCTACCACCTGCTGCCGGCCCTGCGGGCGGACCTGCTGACGCGCGCCGGGCGCCCCGCCGACGCCCTCGTCGAGCTGCGCCGGGCCCTCGACCAGGTCGACCGCGAGGGCGACCGGCGCCTCCTGAGCGCCCGCCTCGCCGCTCTCGGCGGCCGCTGACCCAAGAAGACGTCGTGGGTGGGCGAGGTCGGCGTCGCCGATCACCGTCTCCAGGTCGTCGGCGACCTTGGCGACGTCGGCCGCCGCGTCCTTCGCCTTCTTCAGGTCCGGGCAGGCCGGGTCGCCCAGCTCGCCGGGACCGTCCTCGCAGCGGGCGGCGTAGACCTTGTCCAGCGTCTCGGAGGCGGCGTGCGCGCTGCGGGCGGCGACCGGGG
>NZ_JBHXAW010000289.1:0-5590 GCF_042726645.1 Isoptericola sp. NPDC060257 | reverse complement strand
CTTGATCCTCATTCGGGCGGAATGAGGATCAAGTCAGCACGCTCGTTGCGGCCGTCCGCTGCGGGTCAGCGGCGGCGCGGCCACGGGAACGGCCCGGGGCCGTCCCAGCCGTCGCCGCCCTTGCCGTGACCGTTGCCGTTCCCGTGACCGTTGCCGTGGCCGTTCCCGGGGTGCTCGCCCCGCCCGGTCTTGTAGACCTGGATCGTGGACGGGCGGGGCCCGCGCCAGGCGCCGGCCGGGGCCCGCTCGCCCTCGGCGAGGTAGTCCGGGAAGTAGGAGTTCGGCGCGGCGAAGGTGCCGTCCTCCCCCGGGTGCTGGACGTTGACGTAGACCATCCCGTCGCGCGAGTCGACGACGGGCCCGCAGGTCTCGGCGTCGCGCGGCACGGACAGGAACTGCTCGACGCGGCCGCGCTGGCGGCCCGTGAGGGTCACCTTGAACAGGCCGTCGCACTTCTGGATCGTCGACGGCGCGCCGTCCGTGGAGATCCAGAGGTTGCCCTCGGCGTCGAACGCGAGGTTGTCGGGGCAGGAGATCGGCGACACCTTGTCGGCGGGGAAGCCCGAGAAGTACGTCGAGCCGTTCACCGACGGGTCGCCCGCGACGAGCAGGAGGTTCCACGTGAACGTCGTCGCGGTCTGGTCGCCGCCGTCCTCGATGATCTCGACGACGTGCCCGTCACGGTTGGTGGTGCGGGGGTTGGGCTCGGTGGCCCCCTCCTTGTCCGCCTTGCCGCGGTCGGTGTTGTTGGTGCACGCCACGTAGATGCGGCCGGTGAGCGGGTTGGGCTCGACGTCCTCGGGGCGGTCCATCTTGGTGGCGCCCACGGCGTCGGCTGCGAGGCGGGTGAAGACCAGCACCTCCTCGGTGGTCATGCCCGGCACCTGCGACTCGCCGTCCTTGACCAGCGCCACCCACTCGCCCGTGCCGTCGAAGGCGCCGTCGGACGGGACCGCGCCCGTGCCGTCGATCTCGGACGCCGGGGAGTCGCCACGGAACCGGGCGACGTACAGGTCGCCCTCGGACAGCAGGGTCTTGTTGTGGCGGCGGGCCCACCGGCTGCTGCCCTCGCGGAAGCGGTTCTTCGACACGAACTTGTACACGTAGTCGAAGCGCTCGTCGTCACCCATGTACGCGACGGCGTGCCCGCGCTTGGACAGGATGACGTTGGCGCCCTCGTGCTTGAAGCGGCCCAGCGCCGTGTGCTTCACCGGCGCCTCGTCGGGCTCGTACGGGTCCACCTCGACGATCCAGCCGAAGCGGTGGCTCTCGTACTCGTAGCCGGGGTTGCGACCGTCGAAGCGCGGGTCGTCGAGCTCCCAGCCGTAGCTCGTGGCGGCGTCCTTGAGGCCGTAGCGCGCGTCGCGCGGGTCCTTGCCGTTGACGCGGAAGTTCGCGTTGTAGTTCTCCTCGCCGGACACGATGGTGCCCCACGGCGTCGTGCCGCCCGCGCAGTTGTTGAGCGTGCCGCGCACGCGGGTGCCGGTCGGGTCCTCGACCGTCTTCATGAGGTACGAGCCCGCCGCCGGGCCGTCCACGCGGAACTCCGTGTCCACGGTGATGCGGCGGTTGTAGCGGCTGATCCGGGAGTAGCTCCACGGGGAGCCCTCGCGGTCGCGGCGCACCTCGACGACCGACAGGCCCCAGGCCGCGCGCTCGATCGCACGGCGCGTGGCGGCGTCGTACGACTCGTCGAACATGATCCCGGCGTTGGTGTACTCGTGGTTGCTGACGAGCAGGCCGCGCCGCCCGCGCTTCGTCCTGCCCCCGCGCGGCTGCACGTCGTCGGGGTCGGCCGGGAGGATGTCGAGGTAGTCGACGTTGTAGCCGAACTGCTTGGCCTGCTGCTCCGGCGTCTGGTGCGCGGCGTCGAACGCGCGACCGCCGGGCAGGATCGGGTCGCCCCAGCGGATGATCGGCGACCACTCGTACCCCTCGGGCACGACGAACGCGTCCACGCCGGCGTCCTGGGGCGCGATGGCGCCGAAGGCGAGGCCCTTGCCGGCGCCGTGGCCACGGCCCGCGGCCGTGACGGCGCTCGCTCCGGGCGCGCCCGCCACCTGGGTGCCGACGACGACGGTGGCGGCCGCGGCGGCCAGGCCGCCGAGCATGACGCGGCGGGACAGCGCCCGCGCCGCGACGTCGCGGAAGTACTCGTTGGCGGACTCGTTGGGCGCGGGGTGCGAGCACGCGTCGGCGCACTTGAGCCGGCACGTGACCGGGCTGCGCTTGCCGCGCGCGTAGTGCGGGCTGTGAGGCGTGGCCGCGAGCTCCAGCAGCGGGCGCGACTCGGGGGCGATCGTCATCGGTGGCACTCCTGAGATAGGGCGGTGACGGGACCGGGGGTGACGAGCCCGACGGTAGGGAGCACCGATGGCGTCACGTCGTCGTGACGCCGACCCTCAGGTGAACAGGGAATGACGCGCAGGGTGGCCGGCCTCGTCGACGGCGCGGTCGGGGCCGGCCATCTCGGCCCACACGTCGTCGAGGGAGAGGCCGAGGACGTCCGCGATCGCGGCGACGGTCGGGAACGCGGGGGTCGCGACGCGCCCGGACTCGATCTTCCGCAGGGTCTCCGGCGACACCCGCGCGTCGAGCGCGACCTGGAGCATCGAGCGCTCGCCCCGGGCGCGCCGCAGGAGGGCGCCGAGGCGGCGCCCGCGCTCGACCTCGGCGGGGGTGAGGGGCAGCCGGACCATGACCCGACTCTAATACCGGGATAACATGGCCGGTATTGTTATAGGTATACCGAGGAGGCCGCACCGCATGATCGAGATCCTGAACTCCGTCGAGCTGGCCCGGGCGCGGGAGACCGGTGCGCTCGTCGCCGACATCCTGCAGACCCTGCGCCGCCGCAGCACGGTCGGCACGAACCTCCTCGACCTGGACCGGTGGGCCGCCGAGCTGATCGCCGAGGCGGGCGGGCGGTCCTGCTACGTCGACTACGCGCCGCCCTTCGGCCGGGGGCCGTTCGGCCACCACCTGTGCACCGCCGTCAACGACGCCGTGCTCCACGGCATGCCGCACGACCGCGCGCTGGCCGACGGCGACCTGCTCACGCTCGACCTCGCCGTCCTCCGGGACGGGGTCGCCGCCGACGCCGCGATCAGCGTCGTCGTGGGGTCGTCACGGCCCGCGGAGAGCCTCGCCCTGATCGACGTCACCGAGCGCGCCCTGGCCGCGGGGATCGCCGCGGCCGGGCCCGGCGTCCGCCTGGGCGACGTCTCCCACGCCATCGGCACCGTCCTCGCCGGCGCGGGGTACCCGGTCAACACCGAGTTCGGCGGCCACGGCATCGGGTCGACGATGCACCAGGACCCGCACGTCGCCAACACCGGACGGCCCGGCCGCGGGTACCGGCTGCGGCCCGGCCTGCTCCTCGCGCTGGAGCCGTGGGTCATGGCGGACACCGACGAGCTGGTCACCGATGCCGACGGCTGGACGCTCCGCAGCGCGACCGGCTGCCGCACGGCGCACAGCGAGCACACCATCGCCATCACCGACGACGGGGCCGAGATCCTCACCCTGCCCCGGGACGCGGTCGCCTGAACGACCGCCCGAGCGCTCAGCCCAGCGACGCCACCCACTCCGACGTGCCGTCGTCGAAGCCCTGCTCCTTCCAGATCGGCACCTCGGCCTTGAGCTCCTCGACCAGGTCCGACGCCGCGGTGAACGCCGCCTGCCGGTGCCCCGCGGCCACGGCGGCCACTACCGCGACGTCGCCGATCGCCAGGTCGCCGGTGCGATGCACGACGGCGACGCGGACGCGGTCCCCCGTCGCCGCGGCCGTGCGGCGCGCGACGCGTTCCGCCACCGTGCGCAGCACCGTCGCCGCGTCCGGGTGCGCCTCGTAGTGCAGGCGCAGGACCCCGCGCCCGCCGTCGTGGTCGCGCACGTAGCCCGAGAACGACGCCACCGCGCCGCACGCGTCGTCGCGCACCAGCGCGCTGAGCTGCGCGACCAGCGGGTCCAGGGGCGAGTCGACGACGTCGGCGCGCAGCACGGCGACATCCGCGGGCGCGTCAGGCTCCTGGCCCACCTGCCCGGGGTGGTCGCCGCCGGCGAGCTGGTCGACCGCGTGCGGGAGCACGTCCGCCAGCGCGTCGAGGCCGTCCGTCACCCCGCCGACGGAGCCCGGCAGGTTGACCACCAGCGTGCGGCCTGCCACGCCGGCGACGCCGCGGGACAGCGCTGCCGCCGGGACGGCCCGCTTGGCGGGATCGGTCGGCGCGGTCGAGCGCGCGCGGACGAGCTCCGCGATCCCCGGCACCTCGCGGTCCAGGAGGGCGAGGGTCGCCTCCGGGGTGCGGTCGCGCGGGCCGAGCCCCGTGCCGCCGCTGGTGACGATCAGGTGCGGCACGTCGTCCGGCGCCTCCCCCGTCCCGGGTGCGAGCAGCGCGGCGAGCGCCTCGCGCACCGGCTCGCCGTCGGGCACGACGACGGGCGGCGACGTGCGCCAGCCCCGGGCCGCGAACCACGCGACGGCCGCCGGGCCCGAGCGGTCCTCGTACTCCCCCGCCGCCGCGCGGTCCGAGGCTACGACGACGGCGACGCGCCGCTGTGCGTGAGCGCCCCCGTGGTGATCGTGCGTGCCGGTCATGCGTCCTCCCGGCCCGCCTCGGAGGTGGCCGCCGCGCGCGCCCAGTCGCCGGACTTGCCGCCCGACTTCGCCACCACCTGCACGTCGGTGAGCACGGCGGCCTTGTCGACGGCCTTGATCATGTCGTAGAGCGTCAGCCCGGCGACGGTGACGGCGGTGAGCGCCTCCATCTCGACGCCGGTGCGGCCGGTGGTGCGCACGGTCGCGGAGATCCCGACCGTGCCGGACCCTTCGGAGGCGGGCACGACGTCGATCTCCACGCCGGAGATCGGCAGCGGGTGGCACAGCGGCACGAGGTCGGGCGTGCGCTTGGCGCCCAGGATCCCTGCGATGCGCGCGGTGGCGATCGCCTCCCCCTTCGGCAGGTCGCCGGAGGCGATCCGCTCGACGACGTCCGCGCGCGTGCGCAGCACGCCCGTCGCCGTGGCCTCCCGCTTCGTCACGTCCTTGGCGGAGACGTCGACCATGTGGGCAGCGCCGTCGGCGCGGTAGTGGGTCAGGCCCTGGTTCGGGTCGTGCGGGTCGGGCGTCGGGTCGGTCAACGGAGCTCCTGGTAGTCGACGAGGTCGCCGGCGTCGAGGTGCGCGACGCCGGGCGGTACGTGCACGAGGACGGTCGCGGCGGCGAGGTGGGTCAGCAGGTGCGAGCCGGGTCCGCCGGTCATGCGCACACGGCCGTCGGGGTCGAGCGCGCCCCGCCGCACCTGATGGAGCGCGTGCGGCGAGTCGAGCGGCTCGGCGAGGGGTGCGCGGCCGGTGGCCCGGCGGGCCGGCGACGCGCCCGTCGCCGCGGCGAGCACCGGGCGCAGGAACAGCTCGAACGACACGTACGCGCTCACCGGGTTGCCGGGGAACGCCACGAGCGGCACGTCCCGTCCGGACCCGAGGGTGACCGTGCCGAGGCCCTGCGGCCCGCCCGGCTGGACGGCGACGTGCCCGAACCAGGCGTCGGTGAGGGTCTGCCGCACCACCTCGTACGCCCCGGCGGACA
>NZ_JBHXAW010000288.1:0-5591 GCF_042726645.1 Isoptericola sp. NPDC060257 | reverse complement strand
GAGATCGCTTGCTGGAAGGCCGTTCGTGGGCTACTCGACGATGACCACCTCATGGGGCGAGGTGTTGAGCCGCACGCCGGCATCGGGGGTGTCGGCCAGACCGGACACCCCGGCGGGGAACGCGACGACGATGTCCTCGATGCGCACGCCGAACTCGCCCGGCAGGTAGATCCCCGGCTCGACGGAGAAGCACATCCCGGCCTCGATCGGGGTGTCCTCGCCCTCCACCATGTACGGCGGCTCGTGCGTCGTCAGGCCGATGCCGTGGCCCGTGCGGTGCACGAAGAACTCGCCGAACCCGGCGTCGGCGATGACGGCGCGCGAGGCGCGGTCGACGTCCTGGCAGGTCGCGCCGGGACGCACGGCGTCGACGCCCGCCTGCTGCGCCGCGCGCACGACGTCGTGCACCTCCTGCTCGCGCGCGGTGGGCGCGCCGACGTGCACCGTGCGGGTGGTGTCGGATCCGTAGCCGTCGGCGAGCCCGCCGAAGTCCATGACCACCATGTCGCCCTCGCGGATCACGCGGTCGCCGGCCTCGTGGTGCGGGTCGGCGCCGTTCTCGCCCGCGCACACGAGCGTGAAGTCGACCTGCTCGTGCCCGTGGGCCCGTAGCAGCGCGTCCAGGTCGTCCGACACCTCGCGCTCGGCGCGCCCCGCGAACCGGCGGGTGACGATCTCGGCGAAGACCGCGTCCGCCCCGGCGCCCGCGGCCGCGAGCCGCGCCACCTCCTCGGGGGACTTGGCGGCGCGCAACATCGGCAGCACGTCCGTGACGGCGGCGTACGACGACGCCGGCCGGGCGCGCTGCAGGCCCAGCACGTGCAGCGCCCACGCCGCGTCGCTGATCGCGTACCGGCCGTCCGGGCGCAGGAGCCGGCCGGCGACCTCGTGCTCGTCCTCGCCGTCCGACCAGGCGACCGCCTCGATGCCGCCGACAGCGCCGACCTCGAGGTCGTGGGCCTCGAGCTTCGGCACGACGGCGACGGCGTCGCCCCCGCCGTCGTCGGACGCGGGGATGGCGAGCAGCGTGAGCCGCTCCGTGTCCGCGGCGGGGGTGTAGCCGAGGAAGTAGCGCAGGTCGGGGCCGGGAGTCACCAGCACCCCGGCGAGGCCGGCGGCGGCCGCCTGGGCGGCGGCGCGGCGACGGCGGTCGGCGTACACGTCGGGGGCGAAGGGCGTCATGTGCCCAGGGTGCCGCGTGCGGCCCGGACCTGCACCACCACGGTCGGGAGCACGGTCGGGAGCATGGTGGGAGGCGCCGTCAGACGCGCACCACGATCTTGCCGCGCCCGTGGCCGCTCTCGCTGGCGCGGTGGGCGTCGGCGGCGTCGGCGAGGTCGAAGACCTGGCCCACCTCCACGGCGACCTTGCCGGCGTCGATCAGCGCGCCGAGGGCCTCCAGGTCGGCGCTGGACGGGCGCACCCACACGTAGTGCCCGCCGTGCTCCGTGCGCGCCGTCGCGTCCGTGATGGACGTGACCGTGCCGCCCGGCGCGAGCAGCGCGGCGCTGGTCGCGACGGCGTCGCCGCCCACGTAGTCGAGCGCGACGTCGACGCCGTCCGGGGCGAGGGCGCGGACGCGGTCGGCCAGCCCGTCCCCGTAGGTGACGGGCTCGGCGCCGAGGCCGCGCAGGAAGTCGTGGTTGGCCTCGCTCGCGGTGCCGATCACGCGGGCGCCGAGGCTGCGCGCGATCTGCACGGCGAAGGAGCCGACGCCGCCGGCGGCCGCGTGCACCAGCACGGTCTGGCCCTCCCGCACCCCGGACCGCAGGATGGTCTGGTAGGCCGTGAGCCCCGCGAGCGGCACCGCGGCCGCCTCCTCGAAGCTCAGCGACGCGGGCTTGCGCGCGAGCGTCCGCACGGGCGCGGCGACGAGCTCGGCGAACGTGCCGCCGTGCACCCAGTCCTTGCGGACGTACCCGTAGACCTCGTCGCCGACCTCGTACTCGGGGGTGTCGAGGCCCACCTGCTCCACGACGCCCGCGACGTCCCAGCCGGGGACGACGGGGAACTGCGTGTCGAACAGGCCGTCCAGGTAGCCCTGGCGGACCTTCCAGTCGACGGGGTTCACGGACGCGGCGCGCACGCGCACGACGACGACGTCCGCCCCGGGGCGCGGGTCGGGCTGGTCGGTGAGCTCGAGGACGTCGGCGCCGCCGAAGCGGGAGTAGGTGATGGCTCGCATGCCCGGCACAACAGAGGCCGGGCCGCGAGACTTCCCGCGACCCGGCCTTCGTCCCGTCCCGGGGTGCCGGGCCGAGGAGGGCGTCAGCCCATGGTGTTGACGATCAGCCCGATGTGGGTGAAGAAGTTCATCGCGCCGAACAGGAGGAACGCGAGTCCGGCGAGGCCCCACGCCCAGCCGATGACGGCGCGCAGGCCGCGGCCGGCGCCGTCGCGCAGGGCGAGCGGGAAGAGGATCGCGCCGAGGCCGACGAGCGCGATGAGGCCCGACATGAAGATCGCCTCGACGAGCGGGTACGCGGCGAAGGAGCCCGAGATCGGCTCCTCGGGCGGGGCGGCGAAGAGCTGGTAGGTGACGCCGGCGATCGCGATGGCGACCAGGCCGAGGCCCATCCCGAGCACGAAGACGGAGACCGGGCGGGCGACGGCGCGCAGGTGGTCGGTGGCGTCCTCGCGGGCCAGCGCCTCCTTGCCGCGCGTCCACAGGTAGAAGGCCGCGGCGAGGAGCAGCACGCCGAACGCCAGGCTGGTCTCGCCGAAGATGATGTTGTCGAACGGGAAGCCGCCCGCGGCCAGGGGCCAGGTGAGCGTCATGTGCAGGCCGGTGGCGGTGAGGATCAGGCCGAGCACGCCGAACGCGAGCGCCCAGCCCTCCGTCACGACCTTCCGCGGCGCGCGGATCAGGTCGCGCCCCAGCCACACGAGCAGGATCAGGCCGGCGCCGACGGCGACGGACATCACGGTGTTGTAGGTGGGCATCTGTGCCCAGTCGATCACGAGGCCCTCCGCGGCCATCAGGTTCACAGCTCGTTCATCTCCTCGGTTCGCGCCGCCCGGCGGCGGTCTGTCGATCGGCTAAACGATACGTGCGTATAGGTTATTCCGGCGCAGTCGCGGCACCGCGCCTACGATGGGCGGCGTGACGGAGGACGACCGGCCGCGGCGGCGCCGCATGGTCCAGGGACGGGGCGCGGACAAGCAGCGCCGGATGGTCGAGGCCGCGGCGACGCTGCTCATCGACGAGGGGTTCGACGCCGTCACGCACCGCCGGGTCGCCGAGGCGGCGGGTCTGCCGCAGGGGTCGGCGTCCTACTACTTCCCGAGCAGCGCCGCGCTCGTGGCGGCCGCCGTCGAGGCCGCGGAGGAGCTGCGCGGCACGTCCGCGCTCGCCGCGGCCGGGGCGCTGCCGCACAGGCGCCGGTCCCCGGCGACGACGGCGCGGCTCTTGATCGAGGTCCTCTACGCCCCGCACGTCGACGACTCCGTCGTGACCCGCCGGCTCGACCCGATGATGACCGCGATGCGCGACCCCGCGCTGCAGCCGATCATGCGGCGCTCGCGGCCCCGGCTGCTCGGCGCCGCCCGCACGGTGCTGGACGCCTCCGGGTTCGAGGAGGCGTGCGCGGACCCGCGCGACGTCGACCTCGTGGCGCACCTCGTCGACGCCGCCCTGCTCACCGCGGCCTCGTCCGGCGCGGACGGCGTGCTCGACCGCGCCGCGAAGACGGTCGCCCGCCTGCTCGAGCGGTGGCGCTGACGGCGGTCGCGGCAGCCGTGCGAGCCGTCAGCCCGCGAGGCGGAACCGGGCCCGGTACTGCGCGGGCGTGGTGTCGAGACGACGCCGGAACGCCCGGGTCAGGGTGTCGGTCGTGCCGAAGCCGCAGGCGGTCGCCACGCGTTCCAGGGTGTCGTCCGTGGTCTCGAGCCGCTGCCGCGCCGCCTCGACGCGGACCGACTCGACGTAGGCCGCCGGCGTGGTGCCCAGCTCGTTCTTGAACAGCCGGGTCAGCTGCCGTTCGCTCACGTGCGCGCGCTCGGCGAGCCCGGCGACCGTCAGCGGCGACGACACGTTCCGCAGGACGTGCTGGCGCAGGTCGTCCACGCGCCGCGTGGTCGCGCGGGGGTCGGTCGCGACGGAGAACTGGCTCTGCCCGCCCGGCCGCTTGAGGTACATCACCAGCTGCCGGGCCACGCGCATCGCGACCTCCTGGCCGAGGTCGTCCGCGACCAGCGCGAGCGTGAGGTCGAGGCAGGCCGTGAGGCCCGCGCCCGTCCAGATGCCGCCGTCGCGCACGAAGATCGGGTCCGGGTCGACGTGCACCTCGGGGTGCTCGTCGGCGAGCTGCCCGGCGGTGGACCAGTGCGTGGTGGCGCGCACACCGTCCAGCAGGCCGGCGTCGGCGAGCACGTGCGCGCCCACGCAGACGGACGCGAGGCGCCGGGTGCGCGGCGCCAGCTCCCGGACGCGCCGCACGACGGCGGGGTCGACGACGGCGCGCACCCGCCGGTCGTCGTCGAGCTCGACGGCTCCGGGCACGACGACGGTGTCGACGGCGCGCCCGGCGAGGTCGTCGAACGTGGCGTCGGGCAGCACCCGGACACCGGCCGACGTGGTGACGGGGTCGAGCGTCTCGGCGGCGAGGACGACGGCGTAGCCCGCCGGCTCGTCGGTCTCCCGCCGCACGAGCGAGAAGACCTCGGCGGGCCCGGTGACGTCGAGCAGGTCGATCCCGTCGAAGAGGGTGACCACGACGAGCCGTTCGATCATGACGATGTCCGAATCTGCGGGTTGCATGACATTGCCGACACGGTACGCCGGTTCGTAGCGTGGGAGCGCGCCGCACCCTCGGCGCCCGACCCCTCGACCTCCTGCGGAAGGACACCCATGACCAGCACCACCCTGCGCGAGCTCGGCGGCGCCGACCCGACCCCTGCGGACCTCGCCGAGGCGACCGTGATCCTCGTCGACTACCAGAACACCTACACGCGCGGCGTCATGGAGCTGGACGGCTGGGCGCCGGCCCTCGACGCCGCCGCGGACCTGCTGGCCCGCGCCCGCGCGGCGGGCGCCACGGTGATCCACGTGCAGCACGACGGCGGCGCCGGCTCGCCCTACGACCTGGCCACCGACCTGGGCCAGATCCACCCGCGCGTCGCGCCCGCGCCGGGCGAGGCCGTGGTGACGAAGACCGCCCCGGACTCGTTCCGGGGCACCGATCTCGGCGACCTGGTGGACGCGGCCGGCCACGCCGACGTCGTGGTGGTGGGCTTCATGACGCACATGTGCGTCGCGTTCACGACCCAGGGGGCGGCGCTGCGGGGCAACCGGCCGACCGTGGTCGCGGAGGCGTGCGCCACCCGGCCGCTCGCCAGCGCCGTCGGACCGGTGCCCGCGGAACAGCTCCACCGGGCAGCGCTCGCGACGGTCGCCGACGCGTACGGTGTCGTCGTGGCGACCGCCGACGACCTCGCCGGTCAGGAGCGCGCGGCCTGACGCCCTCCGTCAGACCAGCACCTCGCCGTGGGGGGGGGCCCCCCCGCCCCCCCCGCCCGCCAGCGCCCCGCGCGGCGCGCGCCCCACCGCCGGGGGGGCCGTGTCGGCGGGGGCGCGCCCCACCGCGGGCCGG
>NZ_JBHXAW010000287.1:0-5601 GCF_042726645.1 Isoptericola sp. NPDC060257 | reverse complement strand
CGTCGGACATGGTCTTCGACGTGCCGTTCCTCGTGTCGTACATCAGCAAGGCGATGACCCTGCTGCCCGGCGACGTCATCCTCACCGGCACGCCGGCGGGGGTGGGCCGCATCGACCACGGCGACCGGGTGGAGTGCGAGGTCGAGGGGATCGGCGTCCTCGCCAACCCCGTGTTCCGGCGTGACTGAGACGCCCCTGCGGGACGACGCGCGGTCGGTGCTGCGGCGGATGCCCGCCGCCGACGACGGGCAGCGGGCGCTGCGCGACCGGTTCGTGGCGCACCTGGACGCACACCCCGACGGCGTGCTGCGCACGTGCCGCCCGGACCACGTCACCGCGTCCACGGTGGTGCTGTCGGGCGACGCCTCGCGCGTGCTGCTGACGCTGCACGCCAAGGCGGGCCGCTGGTTCCAGCTCGGCGGGCACGCCGAGCCCGGCGACGGCACGTTGCTCGCCGCCGCCCGTCGGGAGGCCGTCGAGGAGTCCGGGCTGGACGTCGTGCTGGACCCCGTGCCCGTGCACCTGGACGAGCACGCCGTGCCGTTCTGCGGGCCCGACGGCGAGGCGCACCACCTCGACGTGCGCTTCGTCGCCGTCGCGCCCGACGGCGCCCGCCACACCGTGAGCGACGAGTCGCTCGACGTGCGGTGGTGGCCCGTCGACGACCTGCCGAACCCGGACCTCGCCGTGCTCGTGGCGCTCGCCGTCGCGCGCGTGCGCGCGGGTCAGGACGCCGTCCTCGGCTCGCGGTAGCGGTCCTCGTCGATGCCGGCCAGGCGGGAGGGGTGCACCTGCCCGCCGAGGCCGTAGAACCGCTGGAAGCTCAGGACCAGCGGCCGCCACAGGTCGGGGTCGATCCGGTCGGGGTGGCCCACCAGCCGGATCGCCGGGTCGACCCACACCCGCGTCACGTGCGCCTCGACGGCGAGCTGCCGCGCGGCCTCCGGGTCGTCGCCGGGGCGTGAGCCGAGCGGCCGGACCTCCCGGACCACGGCCTCCAGGTGCACCAGGCACTCGGCCACGCGCTGCGGGCGCACGGTCGCCGAGCTGAGCGGCGTCAGCCCCGCGGCGGCGAACTTGTCCGGCACGTGCACGTAGCCCGCGCGGGTCTTCCACGGCGAGACGTCGGGTCGGCCCGTCGTGAGGGCCAGACGGTCCACGTGAGCCACGTTGGACGGCGACGCGAGGTTCATCACGAGCTCCGGGCGCCGTCTCAGGTTCGCCGCGGTCTGGCTGCGGGCGCCGATGCCCAGCACGGCGCTGCGCCCCAGCCAGAACACGGACGACATGGGCATGAGGTTCGTCGTCCCGTCCTCGTTGGCGGAGCTGAGCAGCACCACGGGCGTGCCGAAGTACAGGATCGCGGGGTCCACCGTGACGTGCTGGCCGGTGTGCTCACGGACGGACGGGGTCGTGGTCATGCCTCGACGCTAGGGCGGGCGGCGCAGGAGGTTCGGCGGGAATCGGACGCGGCGTCCGAGGCCCGGGAAGGTCGGCACCCGCCGGCGCCCGCTCGCGGCCAACTACGCTTGTCCCGTGATCCCCGCAGCAGGCTCCTCCACCGTCCGTGTCCGCTTCGCCCCGTCCCCGACGGGCATGTTCCACGTGGGCGGCGCCCGCTCGGCGCTGTTCAACTGGGCGGTCGCCAAGCAGCAGGGCGGTACGTTCGTGCTGCGCGTCGAGGACACCGACGCCGCGCGCAACAAGCCCGAGTGGGTGGACGGCATCCTGAACGCGCTCGCGGCGCTCGGCATGCACGCCGAGGACCCGACGTTCGAGGGCCCGTACTTCCAGTCGCAGAACGTCGAGAAGCACCGCGAGGCGTCGGCCCGCCTGTACGAGGCCGGCCGTGCGTACTACTGCGACTGCACGCGCGACGACGTCGCCGCCCGCACCGGCAACGCGCACTCCGGCTACGACGGCTTCTGCCGCGACCGCGGCCTCACCTACGAGCCGGGCCGGGCGCTGCGCTTCCGCACCCCCGACGACGGCGAGACCCAGGTCGTCGACCTCATCCGCGGCAACCCGACCTTTCCGAACTCCGCGATGGAGGACTTCGTCGTCGCGCGCGGGGACGGCTCGCCCGTCTTCCTGCTCGCCAACGTCGTCGACGACCTCGACGAGGGCATCACGCACGTCATCCGCGGCGAGGAGCACCTGCCGAACACGCCCAAGCAGCAGCTGCTGTGGGAGGCGCTCGGCGCGCAGCCGCCCACGTGGGCGCACCTGCCGGTGATCGTCAACGAGAAGCGCCAGAAGCTCTCCAAGCGCCGCGACAAGGTCGCGCTCGAGGACTACCTCGCCGAGGGCTACCTGCCCGACGCGATGGTCAACTACCTCATGCTGCTCGGCTGGGCGCCCGGCAACGACGAGGAGATCCTGCCCTTCGACGAGCTGATCGAGCGGTTCCGCATCGAGGACGTCAACAGCGCGTCCGCGTTCTTCGACGTCAAGAAGCTGCTGTCGTTCAACGGCGAGTACATCCGGAAGCTATCGGTCGAGGACTTCGTCGCCGCCGTCGACCCGTGGCTGCACGCCCCGAAGGCGCCGTGGACCGAGGAGCAGTACGACGCCGCCGCGTTCGCGAAGGTCGCGCCGCTCGCCCAGTCCCGCGTGGCCCTGCTGGCTGACATCACCGACAACGTGGACTTCCTCTTCCTCGACGAGCCGGTCGACGACGAGCGCTCGTGGGCCAAGGCGATGAAGGAGGGCGCCGCCGAGCTGCTCGCCGACGCCCGCGCGGCGCTCGCGGACCTCGCGACGTGGGAGGCGGAGCCGCTCAAGGACCTCGTCACGGCGGTGGGGGAGAAGCACGGGCTCAAGCTCGGCAAGGCGCAGGCGCCCGTGCGGGTGGCCGTCACGGGCCGCACGATCGGCCTGCCGCTCTTCGAGTCGCTCGAGGTGCTCGGCCGCGAGCGGACCCTCGCCCGCGTCGACGCCGCGCTGGCGAAGCTGTGAGGGTCGACGGCGTCCTGCTCGACGTCGACGACACGCTCGTCGACACCAAGGGCGGGTTCGCCAAGGCCCTCACCGCCGTCGCCGTCGAGTACCTGCCGCACGTGCCGGCGGACCGCTACCCCGAGCTGCTCGCGCACTGGCGCACCGACCCGGGCGGCTACTACAAGCGCTTCACGCGCGGCGAGACCGACGCACTCACCCAGCGCCGGCTGCGCGCCGACCTCCTGCACCGCACGTTCGGCGGGGAGCCGGTCACCGAGGACTCCTTCGCCGACTGGGACGCCCTGTTCTGGGGCACGTTCGAGCGGTCGTGGGCGCCGTTCGACGACTCCGTGGCCGCCCTCGCCGCGCTGCATGCCGCCGGCGTCCGGATCGGCGTCGTGACGAACGCGTACGTCGAGCTGCAGGAGCGCAAGCTGCGCGCTGCCGGCCTCGACGGCGTCCCCGTGCTCGTGGGCGTGGACACGCTCGGCTACGGAAAGCCGCACCCTGACGTCTTCGTCGAGGGCGCCCGCCGCCTCGGCACCGACGTCGCGCGCACCGCGTACGTCGGCGACGAGCCCACGACGGACGCCCGTGCCGCCCACGAGGCCGGCCTCGTCGGCGTCTGGCTGGACCGGCCCGGCGCCCGCCGCGACGACGAGCACCACGTGGACGCCGACGCCCTGCGCGCCGACGGCATCGTCGTGCTGCCCGGGCTCGCCGGGCTGCCCGCCGCCCTCGGCCTCTGACAACTCGCTCAGGGGGCGAGGAGGAGAACGGCGGCCAGCGCCAGTCCGGTCACGACGACGGTGCCCAGGGCGCCGAGCAGCAGCGGACGGCGGGCGGTGCGCGCCAGGCGCGGGACGTCGACGCCGGTGCCGAGCGCGAACATCGCGGCGACGAACAGGATCGTCGTGAGCTGCTGGGCGGTGTCGGCGACGACGTCGGGCAGCAGTCCCGTGCTGCGGACCAGCGCCGCGGCGAGGAAGCCCAGCACGAAGCCGGGGACGAGCGGGGCGCGTCGGCCGCGTGCCGCCGTGCCGCCCTCCGGGGGCTCGGGCGCGACGTCGTCCCCGGGCGCCGCGGTGAGCGCCGCGCGCCGCGAGAGCAGCGCGCCGGCGCCGGCGACCAGGGGCGCGAGCAGCACGACGCGGGCCAGCTTGGTGACGGTCGCGGTCGCCAGGGCGGCGGCCGAGACGGTGCCGGCGGCGGCGACCATCTGGGCGACCTCCTGCACGCTCGCGCCGATCCAGAGTCCCGCCTGGTGGTCGTCGAGCCCGATCGCCCCCGCGATAGCGGGCAGGACGAAGATCGCGACCGTCCCGTAGACGGTGACGAGGGCGAGCGCGGCGGCGACGTCGTCGCGCAGCCGGGCAGTGCCCGCACCGCCGGCAGGTTCCGCGCGCGGGTCGCGCTCGAGCACGCTCGTCATCGCGGACACCGCCGCGGCGCCGCAGATCGAGAACCCGGTGGCGACGAGCAGCGACGTCGAGCGGGGCACCCGCAGCAGCCGGCCGAGGCCGAGGATCGCCGCGAACGTCCCCGTCACGGTGATCACCACGACGGCGATCCCGCGCCAGCCGAGGGCGAGGACGTCGGGGATCGAGAGCTGCAGGCCGAGCAGCACCACGCCGGCGCGCAGCACCGTGCGCGCCGTCCAGTCGGTGCCCGGCCCGACCCGCTCCGCGAACCGCGCGGCGCGGGCGCCCCGCGGCACGCACCGCCCCAGCGCGGAGCCGAGCACGGCGCCGGCCACGAGGGCCAGGACCAGGGGCGACAGCGCACCGTTCGTCAGCGGGGCGACGAGCCGGCTGACGCCGAGCAGGACCACGGTCGCCACGGCGGCCAGCGCGAGGCCCGGACCGAGACGGGAGGCGCCGCGGGGGGTCCGGCGCGTCGGGTCCGTGGACTGGTCCGCGGTCGGGGCCGAGGGCTGAGCTGTGGGCACGTGTCCAGGCTCGCGACCCGCGCGGCGACCCGGAAGCGCCAGGTGCCGATCGATCCATAGACTGACGCTATGGCAGAACGTCCCCCGCTGGCCGCCCTCGAGCTGCTGGTCGCCCTCGACGCCCACGGCTCGATCTCCGCCGCGGCCCGCGCGGCCGGCGTCTCCCAGCCCACCGCGTCCGCGGGCCTGCACCGCCTCGAGCGGCGCCTCGGCCTTGAGCTGCTGTCCCGCGGGCCGCGCGGCACGGCGCTCACCGCCGTCGGGCGCCAGGTGGCGGAGGCGGCGCGCGGCGTCGTGGACGCCACGGACCGGTTCGAGGCCGCGGCCGCCGCCCTCCGCTCCGCGCCCGTCCCCGGGCTGCGCGTGGCCGCGAGCCTCACGATCGCCGAGTACCTGGCACCGCGCTGGCTTGCGGCGTTCGGGCGGGACGAGCGCGGGCGGACCGGAGCGGCGCCCGACGTCGAGCTCGTCGTGCGGAACTCCCGGGAGGTCATGGAGCTCGTGCTCGACGGCGCGGCCGAGCTCGGGTTCGTGGAGAGCCCGACCGTGCGGCGCGGGCTGCGCTCGCGCACCGTGGCCCACGACGAGCTGGTGGCCGTGGGGGGGCCCCCCCCCCCCGGGGGGGGGCGCCGGGGCGGCAGCCCCCCCGGCCGCGCCGCGGGGGGCCCCCGGCGCGGGGCGGATTAAAAAAAGAGGCGGCCGCCGGTAGTAGG
>NZ_JBHXAW010000286.1:0-5604 GCF_042726645.1 Isoptericola sp. NPDC060257 | reverse complement strand
ACCCACGACGCGCACCTCGTCGCCCTCGCCGGGCACCAGGTGCGGCTCGGCGGCGCGGCACGGGAGCGACAGGCGGTGGCGGCATGACCGGCGTGCTGGGGCGCGTGAACGCCCTCGTGCTCGTGGCGCTCGGGCTGCTCGGGCTGGTCGCCTCCCTGGGCGTCCGGGACGTCGCGAGCGCCGGCGTCGCGCTGGGCGCCTGCCTGGCTTTCGGGCTGGTGCTCCTGCCGCGCGGGGCCGGCGCGCCGGCCCGGTACCTCGCGGTCGTGGTCGCCGTCGCGTCGGTGGCGTGGTGCACCTGGCTGCTCGGCGGCCGCGACCCGGTGGAGGCCGCCGTCGCGGGGGCCCGCATCGCGGTGCTCGCGCTGCCGGGCGTGGCCCTCGCCCCCCTCGTCGACCCGAGCGCGCTGGCCGACCAGCTGGGCCAACGGCTGCGCCTGCCGGCGCGCTTCGTCGTCGGGGTCGCCGCGGCGCTGCAGCGGTTCGAGCGGCTCGGTGCGGTGTGGGAGCAGGCGTCGCGGGCCCGCCGGTCGCGCGGCGTCGGGCCCGGTCGGGGCCCGCTCTCGCGGGCCCGCCACGCGGCGTCCGTGACGTTCGCCGTCCTGGCCGCCACCCTGCGCGACGCGGCCGCCATGTCCGTCGCGATGGACGCCCGCGGCTTCGCCTCCGCCCACCACCGCACCTGGGCGGAGCCGGCGGCATGGACCCGCACCGACACCGTCGTGCTCGCTTGCGGCACGCTCGTCGCGGCGCTGCCGTTCGCCGTCCTCGTCGGGTAGCGGTCGCGCGGTAGGCGCCGCCCAGGAGCCGCGGGGCGCAGAATGGGCAGCGGGAGGTGCTCGATGGCCCGCCAGGTGCACGACTTCGACGCCCTGTACGCCGCCGATGCCCCGCCGCCGTGGGAGATCGGCCGCCCGCAGCCGGCGCTCCTGGCGCTCGTGCGGCGGTCGGTGCTCGCCGACCCGGTGCTCGACGTCGGGTGCGGCACGGGCGTGCTGGCGCTCGCCGTCGCCCGGGCGGGCCACCGGGTGGTGGGCGTGGACGCCGCGGCGCACGCGATCTCCCGCGCGCGGGAGCGGGCCGCGGGGGCGATCCTCGACCCGCCGGCCGAGGTGCGCTTCGAGGTCGCGGACGCGCGCCGGCTCGACCGCCTGGGCCTCCGGCCGCGGACCGTCCTCGACTCGGGGCTGCTGCACACCCTGGACGACGCCGGCCGCGCGGCCTACGTGGCGGGGCTGGAGGCGATCTGCCCGTCCGACGCGCTCGTCGCCGTGCTCGCGATGTCCGTGGACGCCGGGCTGGGCTGGGGCACGACCGCCGACCGGCTGCGCGCGGCGTTCGAGGCGCCCGCGTGGTCGGCCACGGTGGTCTCGGACGCCGAGATCGCCGCGCGCACCGCGGGGAAGGAGCTCAGCCTGCCGGCGCTGCTCCTCACGACGAGGCGCGCGTGACGAGACGTCGGTGAACGGACGGGCCTCGGTCAGGCCCCGTGCGATAGGAAGGGTGCGTGCCCTCCCCGCCCCTCTTCCCGTTCCGCAGCGTCGTCCTCGGGGCGTTCCTCCCCACCCTGGTGCTGGAGATCGGTATCGGCGCGCTGCTGCCGGTCGTGGCGGTCACCGCGACCGGCCGCGGCGCGACCCTCACGGTCGCCGGGCTCGTGGCCGCGCTGCTGCCGCTCGGCAAGATCGCGTTCGACCTGCCGGCCGGTGCCCTCTCCCAGCGCCTCGGCGACCGGGTGGCGATGCTGGTGGCCGGCAGCGTCGCGGTCGTGGCGTTCACGACGATCGCGCTGTCCTCGGCGCTGTGGGGCCTGGCGCTGGGCGTGCTCGCCCTCGGCGCGGCGAACGCCGTCTTCAACCTCGCCCGGCAGGCGTACCTCACGGAGATCACGCCGCCGCTGCGGCGGGCGCGGGTCATGTCGACGCTCGCGGGGGTGCACCGCATCGGGCTGTTCCTGGG
Source organism: Isoptericola sp. NPDC060257 (assembly GCF_042726645.1). Classification (NCBI taxonomy): domain Bacteria; kingdom Bacillati; phylum Actinomycetota; class Actinomycetes; order Micrococcales; family Promicromonosporaceae; genus Isoptericola; species Isoptericola sp. NPDC060257. The sequence continues at coordinate 3,645 of NZ_JBHXAW010000286.1, read as the reverse complement.
GCCGTTCGCGGGCGCCGCGGTGATCGCGGCGACGTCGCTGCACGGAGCGTTCTGGCTGGGCACCGGTTCGGCCCTGGTGGCGGTGCTGGTGATCGCCCTGGTGCGGCCGGAGCCGCGGGCCGACGCCCCGCTGCCGCGGCCCGCCGGCGGGCCGCGCGTGTCCATCGCCGCGGTCGCGCGCGAGCACCGCCAGCTGTTCGCGACCCTCGGCGTCGCCATCCTGCTCGTGAGCGCCGTGCGCGGCGCGCGGCAGACCGTCATCCCGCTGTGGGGCGAGCACCTGGGGCTCGACGCCGAGGTGACGTCGCTCGTCTTCGGCGTCTCGGGCGCCCTGGACATGCTGCTGTTCTACCCGGCGGGCAAGGTGATGGACCGGTTCGGCCGGCTGTGGGTGGCCGTCCCGTCCATGCTCACGATGGCGGTGGGGCTGGCGGTGCTGCCGTTCGCGCACACCGCGGGAGCGCTCGCCGTGGTCGCCGCCCTGCTGGGGGTGGGCAACGGCATGGGCTCGGGCATCGTCATGACGCTGGGCGCCGACGTCGCACCTGCCGCGGTGCGGCCCACGTTCCTCAGCGTGTGGCGGCTCTTCCAGGACACGGGCGACGCGCTCGGCCCGCTGATCCTGTCGGCGGGGGCGGCGCTGGGCTCGCTCGCGGCCGGGGTGTGGGCCACCGCCACGCTGGGCGGCGCGTCCGCGGCCGCCCTCGCGCGCTGGGTGCCGCGGTACTCCTCGCTCGCGAACCTCGTGCCGCCCCGGCGCCGGCGGACCTGACGCCGACGCCTCAGGCGCGCCGGTGCACGCCCAGCCCGCGGCCGCCGGGCGCCACCGCGTCGCACAGCTCCCCGCGCCCGTCGTAGTCCCCGCCGTCCTGGGGCCGGTAGGGCACGAAGGGCCCGTCCGGCAGCGCGAGCAGCCGGCGGCGCAGGTCGTCCGCGGCCGCGGCGAAGCCGGCGTCGTCCAGACGGCTCGCGCCGGGCACGAGCACCGGCTCGGCCACCTGCATGCCCGTGTACCAGAACGTGCCGTGCAGCAGCGGGAACAGCACCTCGGCGAGGTCGCCGTGCAGGCCGCGCGGGCCGAGCCCGGTGCCCGCCCCGACCGTGACCACGGCGAGGGCGCGGCGGCCGGCCAGCCCGCCGTCGCCGTACCGGCGCGTGCGGCCGGCGGCGTCGCGCACGTTGTACGCGTAGCCCTGCACCAGCACCCGGTCGAGCCAGCCCTTGAGGATCGCGGGCGTGCCGTGCCACCACAGGGGGAACTGCACGACGACGGTGTCGGCCCGGGCGAGCTTGTCGTGCTCGGCACGGATGTCGGGCGCGAGCGTACCGCCGCGCAGCGCGCGCTCCGAGGCGCCCGCGACGTCGAGCCGGTCGCCGTCGCCCACGGCGTCGCCGAAGTCGGCGGCCGTGACCACGGGATTCCAGCCCATCGCGTACAGGTCGGACTCGACCACCTCGTGCCCGGCCCCGCGCAGCGCGCGGACCCCCTCGTCCCGCAGTCGCGCCGTGAGCGACCGCGGTTCCGGATGGGCCAGCACCCACAGCACCCGCATCGGACCGTCCTTCCCGTCGGGGACAGGCGCCGGTCGGCCGCCCGTCCTTCCAGGGTGCCGGGCGGGCCACCGGGCGGCCAGCGGCCGGAAGGCCACGATGTGCAAGGATCGAGCCATGCCTGCGAGACGGACGCGCGCACCCCGCCGGCACCTCGTCGCGGTGCTGGTGCGCGACGGCGTGATGCCGCTCGAGCTCGGCGCGGTGCACCAGCTCTTCGGCGTCGCGCGCGACGCCGGCGGCGAGCGGCTCTACGACGTGCGCACGTGCGCGGCGGCCACGGGACCCGTGCGGACCGACGCGGACTTCACGATCGACGTCCCGCACGGCCCGGGCGTGCTCGCGCTCGCCGACACCGTCGTCGTGCCGGCGTCGCACGCGCTGGACGACGTCGACGAGGACGACGCCGTCACCCCCGGCCTGCTGGCGACCGTCCGCCCGGACGCGCGGGTCGCGTCCATCTGCACCGGGGCGTTCGCGCTCGCCCGCGCCGGGCTGCTCGACGGGCGACGCGCGACGACGCACTGGCTGTCGGCCGACCGGTTCCGGCAGGCGTTCCCGAGGGTCGACCTGCACCCGGACGTGCTGTTCACCGAGGACGGCCGCGTCTTCACGTCGGCCGGCGAGGCGGCGGGCATCGACCTGTGCCTGCACCTCATCCGCTCCGACCACGGCGCGGTGGTCGCGAACGACGTCGCCCGCCGGAGCGTCGTGCCGCCGTTCCGCGACGGCGGCCAGGCGCAGTACGTCGACGCCCCGGTGCCCGAGCCGACCGGGGGCCACACCGGCCCCGCGCGGGCGTGGGCGCTCGAGCACCTCGACGACCCGCTCTCCCTGGACGACCTCGCCCGGCACGCGTCGATGAGCACCCGCACCTTCACCCGCCGGTTCCGGAGGGAGGTCGGCGTCTCGCCCGGGGCCTGGCTCCTGCAGCAGCGCCTGCTGCGGGCGCGCGACCTGCTGGAACGCACCGACCTCCCCGTGGACGTCGTCGCGCGCCGGGCCGGGTTCGGCACCGGGGCGTCGCTGCGCCAGCACTTCGCGCGGGCGCTGGGCGTCCCGCCCGCCGCCTACCGTGCGACCTTCGGCCCCGGCCCAGGACCTCAGAACGTGACGGAGGTCGTCCCGCGAGTTCCTTGACGGGGCGGGCCTCGGGCACCTACATCTGGTTGATGGAGGTCTTCGAGAAGTGGGAATCCGAGATCCGGGGGTACAGCCGCACGTACCCCACGGTGTTCGCCTCGGCGTCGAACGCGCGGCAGGTGGACGAGGCCGGCCGTAGCTACGTCGACTTCTTCGCCGGCGCGGGGGTGCTGAACTTCGGGCACAACAACCCGCGCATGAAACGCGCCATGATCGAGTTCCTCGAGGCCGACGGTGTCGCGCACAGCCTCGACATGGCGACCACCACGAAGCGCGACTTCATCACGAAGTTCGTCTCCACGGTGCTGGAGCCGCGCGGCATGACGATGAGGCTGCAGTTCATGGGCCCCACCGGCAGCAACGCCGTCGAGGCGGCGCTCAAGCTCGCCCGCAAGGTCACCGGGCGGCGGGAGGTGGTCGCCTTCACGCACGGGTTCCACGGCATGACCCTCGGGTCGCTCGCGCTCACGGGCAACGACGTCTTCCGCCGGGCCGCCGGGGTGCCCCTGGAGAACGTGCACCGGCTGCCCTTCGAGACCGCCCCCGGGGGCGGTCTCGCGTCGCTCGAGGCCTACCGGGCGCAGCTCGCCGACGTGTCGAGCGGCCTGCTGCCCCCGGCCGCGTTCGTCGTCGAGACGATCCAGGCCGAGGGCGGCGTCAACGTGGCGAGCGCCGAGTGGCTGCACGCCGTGCAGCGCCTCGCCCGCGACGTCGGGGCGCTGTTCGTCATCGACGAGATCCAGGTGGGCTGCGGCCGCACCGGCAGCTACTTCAGCTTCGACGGCATGGGGCTCGACCCCGACGTCGTGTGCCTCGCCAAGGGGATCGGCGGCTACGGGACGCCCCTGGCGATGAACCTCAACCGGCCCGAGCTGGACGCGCACTGGGCGCCGGGGGAGCACACCGGCACCTTCCGCGGCCAGGGCCTGTCGTTCGTGGCCGGACGCGAGG
>NZ_JBHXAW010000285.1:0-5612 GCF_042726645.1 Isoptericola sp. NPDC060257 | reverse complement strand
GCCCCCGGCCTCCGTCATGGAGGTCGGGGGCTCGACGTCTCGTACTACCTCGGCAGGTCTCGTACTACCTCGGCGGTGGCCGGACTACCTCGGCGTCACGACCAGCCCCGCGGCGTCCGGGGACCGGTCGACGACGACGGTGCCGCCGTCGGACACGGCGCCGGACAGCAGCTCCTTGGCGAGCCGGTCGCCGATCTCGCGCTGCACCAGCCGGCGCAGCGGGCGGGCGCCGTACGCGGGGTCGAAGCCCTCCAGCGCCAGCCACTCGCGCGCGGCGGGCGTGACGTCCACCGTGATGCGCCGGTCGGCCAGCCGCTTCGCGAACGCCGCGACCTGGAGGTCGACGATCTCCCCGAGCTCCTCGACGTTGAGCGCGTCGAAGATCACCACGTCGTCGAGCCGGTTGAGGAACTCCGGCTTGAACGACGCGCGCACGGCCGCCATGACCGCCTCGCGGCGGGCGGCGTCGTCGAGCGCCGGGTCGACGAGGAACTGCGAGCCCAGGTTCGACGTCAGCACGAGGATGACGTTGCGGAAGTCGACCGTGCGGCCCTGGCCGTCGGTGAGGCGGCCGTCGTCGAGCACCTGCAGCAGGATGTCGAAGACCTCGGGGTGCGCCTTCTCCACCTCGTCCAGCAGGACGACGGAGTACGGGCGCCGCCGCACGGCCTCGGTGAGCTGCCCGCCCTCCTCGTAGCCGACGTACCCGGGGGGCGCGCCGACCAGCCGCGACACCGAGTGCTTCTCCGAGTACTCGGACATGTCGATGCGCACCATGGCGCGCTCGTCGTCGAACAGGAAGTCCGCGAGCGACTTGGCCAGCTCGGTCTTGCCGACGCCGGTCGGGCCGAGGAACAGGAACGACCCGGTCGGCCGGTCGGGGTCGGCCACGCCGGCGCGCGAGCGCCGCACGGCGTCCGACACCGCGCGCACCGCGGCCGTCTGGCCGATGAGCCGCTCGCCGATGACGTCCTCCATGTGCAGGAGCTTTTCCGACTCGCCCTGCAGCAGGCGCCCGGCGGGGATGCCGGTCCAGGCGGCGACCACCTCGGCGATCTCGTCGGAGCCCACCTTGTCGGCGATCATCGGGGCCTCGTGCACGGCTGCCTCGTCGGCCTCCTGCGACGCCTCGGCCCGCTCCGCGTCGGCGAGCTCGCGCTCGACCTGCGGGATCTCGCCGTACAGGAGGCGCGCGGCGGACTCGAGGTCGCCCTCGCGCTGCAGCCGGTCGGACTCGGTGCGCAGCTCGTCGATGCGGGCGCGCAGGTCGCCGACCCGGTTGTGGCCGGCCTTCTCCGACTCCCACCGCGCCGTGAGCGCGGCGAGCCTCTCGCGCGTGTCGGCGAGGTCGGCCCGCAGCCGCTCGAGTCGCTCGGTGGAGGCGGCGTCGTCGGACTCCTTGAGCACGACCTCCTCCATCTCGAGGCGCGTGACGGCGCGCTGCAGCTCGTCGATCTCGACCGGCGAGGAGTCCATCTCCATGCGCAGGCGCGACGCCGCCTCGTCGACGAGGTCGATCGCCTTGTCGGGCAGCTGCCGGCCGGTGATGTACCGGTCGGACAGCGCGGCGGCGGCCACGAGCGCGGAGTCGGCGATCGTCACCTTGTGGTGCGCCTCGTACCGCTCCTTGAGCCCGCGCAGGATCGCGACCGTGTCCTCCACGGACGGCTCGCCGACGAACACCTGCTGGAACCGGCGCTCGAGGGCCGGGTCCTTCTCGATGTGCTCGCGGTACTCGTCGAGGGTCGTGGCGCCGACCAGGCGCAGCTCGCCGCGGGCGAGCATCGGCTTGAGCATGTTGCCCGCGTCCATGGCGCCCTCGCCGCCGGCGCCCGCGCCGACGACCGTGTGCAGCTCGTCGATGAAGGTGACGACCTCGCCGTCCGACGCGGTGATCTCCTCGAGCACGGCCTTGAGCCGCTCCTCGAACTCGCCGCGGTACTTGGCGCCCGCGACCATGCCCGCCAGGTCGAGCGCGACGAGGCGCTTGCCCTGCAGGGACGTCGGGACGTCGCCCGCGACGATGCGCTGGGCCAGGCCCTCGACGACGGCGGTCTTGCCGACGCCGGGCTCGCCGATGAGCACGGGGTTGTTCTTGGTGCGGCGGCTGAGCACCTGCACGACGCGGCGGATCTCGGAGTCGCGGCCGATGACAGGGTCGAGCTTGCCGTCGCGGGCGCGCTGCGTGAGGTCGCTGCCGTACTGCTCCAGCGCCTTGTACGTGCCCTCGGGGTGGGGGCTGGTGACGCGGGAGGAGCCGCGGACGGCGGGCAGCGCGGCGCGCAGGGCGTCGGCGGTCGCGCCCGCCTCGGCCAGCGCCTGGGCGGCGGCGGACTGCCCGGCGGCGAGCGCGATGAGCAGGTGCTCCGTCGACACGTACTCGTCGCCGAGCGCCTCGGCCTCCTTGGCCGCGTTCTCCAGCACCGCGCTCATCGCGCGCGACGGCGCGGGCTGCGCGACGGCGGACCCGCTCGCCTGCGGCAGGGCGACGAGGGCCGCGCGGGCACGCTGGCCGATCTGCTGGGCGTTCGCGCCGACGGCGTCGAGCAGGCCGACGGCGACGCCGCCCGTCTGCTGGAGCAGCGCCTGCAGCAGGTGCACGGGCTCGAGCTGGGGGTTGCCCGCGGCCGACGCCGACTGGACGGCGTCGCCGAGCGCCTGCTGCGACATGGTCGTGAGCTTGATGTCCATGGGACCTCCGGGATGACGTGCGATGACACGGGAAAAACGTCTGTCGGGGGAACGCCGCCAAAGTTGAGTCTATTCCGCTCAACTTTGATCGCAAGCCGCCCGGGGTGCCGGGTGGCTCCCGGACGGCCGCTGCGGGATGCTGGGCCGGTGACCACTCCAGCCCGCGGCCCCGTGCGCCGCCTCCGCACCGCGATCGCGGCAGCCCTGGCCGCCGTCGGCCTCCTCGCCCTCGCCGGGTGCATGAAGGTCGACATGGACATGACGCTGTCGGAGGACGACACCGTCTCCGGCTCGATCGTCATGGCCGTCTCCAACAGCCTGGCCGAGACCATGGGGATGGAGCCGGGCGAGCTGTGGAAGCAGGCGGGCGGGGAGCTGTCCCAGAACCTCCCCGAGGGCACGTCCCAGGAGCCGTACTCCGACGACGAGTACACCGGCACCCGGTACACGTTCACCGAGGCCCCGATCAGCCAGATCTCGGGCGAGGGCGGCGAGGACCTCACCATCACCCGCGACGGCGACGACTACGTCGTCGACGGCACCATGAACCTCTCCGAGGGCGCCGACCAGCTGAAGTCGCTGCCGCAGAACGTCCAGGACGCCTTCGACGTCAGCCTCGCCATCACCTTCCCCGGCCCGGTCAGCGACGCCACCGGCACCATCGACGGCAACACCGTCACCTGGACGCCGACGGTCGGCGAGAACACCGAGATCCACGCCGTCGGCGCCGCCAGCGCGGGCAGCAGCTTCCCGTGGTGGATCGTCGGGCTCGTCGTCGGACTGGTCGTCATCGGCCTCGTCGTGTGGTTCGTCGTGCGGAACAACCGCCGCCCCGCCACGTCGACGGGCACGGTCACGGGCACCGCGACGGGCGACGCCGCCCTCGCCGCGCAGGCCGCCCCCGGGGCCGTGCCCGCCGCCGGCCCGACGCCGGAGGAGCAGGTCTTCGGCGCGCCCGCGACCCCGCCCGCGGAGCCGGGCACCGGCCCGGTCGCCGAGCCGCTCGAGCCGGAGGCCGCGCCCGAGGCCGCCCCGCCCGCCGGCCCCACGACCGGCCCCGTCGCGGAGCCGCTCGAGCCCGGCCGCCCGGGCGAGGAGGACACCGTCCGGCAGGAGCCCGCCGCGACGCCGGGTCCCGACGTCGAGCCCGACGTCACGGGCACTCCCGACGACCGCCCCGGCGACGAGGACCGCCCGTCCGGTCCCGCGCAGGGTGCCTGACGCGCAGACCGCGCCGCGCCCCGGGCCCGGGGCGTGGCGCGAGGACGTCCTCGGCCCGGAGTTCCGGGCGCGCACGCTGCCGCTGCCCGGTGGCGCGGAGGCCGTGCTGGTGCGGCACGTGCCGTCCACGCCGGACGACGACGGCGCGCCGGGCCCGCACGGCGTCGCGCGCACGGCGGTGCTGTCCGTGCACGGGTTCGTCGACTACTTCTTCCACCCGCACGTCGCCCGCACCGTCGCCGCCCGCGGGCACGCGTTCTACGCCGTCGACCTGCGCGGCCACGGACGGGCGCTGGCCGCGCACGTCGCCGCCGGGCGCGACCCGAACCTCGTGGACGACCTGGCCCTGTACGCCCAGGACCTCGACGCCGCGGCCGCCGTCGTGCGGGCCGCGGGACACGAGCGGCTGGTGGTGCTCGGGCACTCCACGGGCGGCCTGGTCGCGCCCCTGTGGGCGAACGCCCGCCCCTCCCGCGCGGACGCGCTCGTGCTCAACAGCCCGTGGCTGGAGCTCAACGAGAGCTGGCTGATGCGCGGCCCGGCGACCTGGGCGATCGACGTCGTCGGACGCGTCGCGCCGCGGGTGGTCGTGGGTGCCATCGGCGAGCACTACGGCGCCGCGCTGCACCACGAGACCGGCGGAGAGTGGGACTACGACCTGGCCTGGAAGCCGCACGCCGGCTTCCCCGCCCGCGCCGGGTGGCTGCGCTCCGTGCGCCGGGCGCAGCACCGGGTGGCCCGCGGGCTGGACCTCACGATCCCGGTCCTCGTGCTCGCGTCCGACCGGTCCGGCCCGGCGCGGTCGTGGCACGACGAGCTGGTCACCACGGACTCCGTGCTGGACGTCGCGCACATCCGCGACCGGGCGCCCCGCCTGGGCAGCGACGTCACCGTGCGGACGGTCGCCGGCGGCGCGCACGACCTCGCCCTCTCACCGCAGCCCGCCCGCGACACCTACCTCACCACCGTGCTGGACTGGGTCGAGGCGCTCCCCTAGCACCCACGGTCGTGTCCGATTCCCGCTAGCCCTCCGTCGGTGGACCGCGTGAGGATGGGGGCATGACGACGACGGCCCACCACGACGCGCGGGAGTTCGAGGAGCGGTACCGCGCCATCGCCGCGCGGGACACCCGGTTCGACGGGCAGTTCTTCACGGCGGTCAGCTCCACGGGCATCTACTGCCGCCCGTCCTGCCCGGCGCGCACGCCGAAGCCGGAGAACGTCACCTTCTACCTCACCTCGGCGGCCGCGCACGAGGCCGGCTACCGCGCATGCAAGCGCTGCCTGCCCGAGGCCGCGCCCGGCACCCCGGCATGGGACCTGCGGCACGACCTCGCCGGACGGGCGATGCGCCTCATCGCCGACGGCGTCGTGGACCGCGAGGGCACGGACGGGCTCGCAGCCCACCTCGGGTACAGCGCGCGGCACGTGCACCGCCTGCTCACCGCCGAGCTCGGCGCCGGCCCGCTCGCCCTGGCCCGCGCGCAGCGGGCCCAGACCGCGCGGAGTCTCGTCGTCGGCACCGACCTCCCGCTCGCGGACGTCGCCTTCGCGGCCGGGTTCGGCTCCATCCGGCAGTTCAACGACACGATGACCGAGGTCTTCGCCGTCGTGCCGAGCGAGCTCCGTGCGCGTGCCCGCACCCACCGCCGTCCCACGGCGTTCCAGCAAGCGGCGCGCCGGGCCGCCCGGTCCCTCGT
>NZ_JBHXAW010000284.1:0-5706 GCF_042726645.1 Isoptericola sp. NPDC060257 | reverse complement strand
GATCGCTTGCTCGAAGGTCAGTCGGTCCAGCGGACGACGAGGTCGGCGCCGTCCCGCGTCGCCCGGATGAGCTCGGCGTTGACCTGGTCCGAGCCGCGCGCCCAGCGGCGGGCGTCGTCGCGGCTCTTGCCGAAGGCGTGGTGGCGCTCCTCCAGCCGGGCGAGGCGGACGTCGTCGGGCGCGTCGAGGTACCAGACCTCGGTCATGCCGGCCCGGGCGGCGGGCCACGCGCCGGTCGGCGCGAGCAGGTAGTTCCCCTCCGTCACGACCAGCGGCACGTCCGACGGCACGGCCACCCCGGCCGCGACGGGCTCCTCGATCTCGCGGCGGAAGACCGGCGCGTAGACCGGCGGGTCGCCGGGCCGCGCGTCGGCGAGGCGGGCGACCAGCGCCGCGTACCCGGCGTCGTCGAACGTGTCGATCGCGCCCTTGCGCTCCCGCCGGCCGAGGTCCGCCAGGACGGCGTTCGACAGGTGGTAGCCGTCCATCCCGACCTCGACGGCGAGCGCCGGCCCGAGCCCGTCGACGACCGCGCGAGCGAGCGTCGACTTGCCTGCACCCGGCGCACCGACGATCCCGAGGACCCGTCGCTCGCCGGGTACCGCCAGCCGTCGGGCGCGTGCGACGAGCTCCGCCGTCGTCTCCGCGACCGCCGTCACCCCTCGTCCCGCGAGCTGTCGGACCCGGGTCGGTCCCTACCCCCGTGCGGCTCTGACAGCTCGGGGAGGTGGGCGAGCCAGGCCCGCGGTCCGACCTTCCCGACGCGCACGCTCGCGACGCGCACCGCGGCGGCGCAGGCGTCCGCCAGCCCGGCCCCGCGGGCGAGCGCCACGGCCAGCGCGCCGTGGAACGCGTCGCCCGCGCCGAGAGTGTCCTGCACGTCGACCGTCGGCACGGGCACGGTGCCGCGCTCGCCGACCTCGACGGTGCCGTCGTCGCGCCGGCGCGGCAGGGCCCAGGTCACCGGGTCGCCGCCGTGCGTGACGACGGCGGCCCCCGCCCCGAGCAGCAGCGCGCCGTGCGTGGCGTCGGTCGCGCCGGGCGCGACGTCCCGCGGCACGGTGAGGTCGGCGCTGAGGGCCGCGACGTCCGCGGCGGGCAGCAGCTCGGCGAACACGGGCCGCCACCGGCCGCCGTCCACCACGATCAGCGGCCGGGGACGCAGGCCGTCGACGTGCGCGAGCACGGCCCGGGCGATCTCCGGGTGATGGCCGTCGAAGAGGACGACGTCCGGCCGCGGCAGGCCCGCGAGCGCGTCGGGCCGCGGCGCGGGCACCTCGACGAGCGAGGCGTCGGGCGAGACCACCGACCGCTCGCCCGTCGCGGCGTCGACGAGGACCGCCGAGACGGCGAGCGGGAACTCCTCGTCCGGGCCGGCGACGTCGTGCACCTCCACCTCCCGGTCGTCGAGGTCGGCCCGCACCGCCTGCGCGATCGGCCCGGCGCCGAGCGCGCTGACGAGGATCGCGTGCGTCTCGAGGGCGGCCGCCGTGACGGCGGCGTTGGCCGCCGGGCCGCCGGCCGCGACGTCCTGCCGCGACGCGGTCACCTTCTCGTTCGCGCCCGGTCGTCCCGACGCCCGGTGCACGACGTCGAGCGTCGTCAGCCCGACGAACCAGCAGACCACCATCGGTCCCCCTCTCTCCGTCGTCGGCGTTCGGTCAGCGGCCGGTGCCGTCCACGGCGTGCGGCTCGATGGCGGCGATCTCGTCGTCGGTGAGCGCCGGCGCGGACAGCGCGGCCACGTTGTCCTCGAGCTGCGCCACGGACGAGGCGCCGATGAGCGCCGACGTCACGCGCGCGTCGCGCAGCACCCACGACAGGGCGAGCTGCGCGAGCGTCTGGCCGCGACCCTCCGCGACGGCGTTCAGCGCCCGCGCCCGGTCGAGGTAGGTGTCGGTGAGGTTCGACGACGACAGGAACGGCGAGTCGCTGCGCGCGGCGCGCGAGCCCTCCGGCGCCGAGCCGCCCAGGTAGCGCCCCGTGAGCAGGCCCTGCGCCAGCGGGGAGAAGACGATCGTGCCGACCCCGAGGTCCTCGACGACGTCGAGCAGCGACTCGCTCTGGTGGCCGTCGTAGGCGTCGTCGCGGTCGGCGATCTCCACGTGCCGGTTGAACATCGAGTAGCTGGGCTGGTGGATGAGCAGCGGCACGCCCAGGTCGGCGAGCACCTGCGCGGCCTCACGCGTGCGCGACGGCGAGTAGTTGGAGACGCCGACGTACGTCGCCTTGCCCTGCTGGACGGCGGACGCGAGCGCGCCCATCGTCTCGGTGAGCGGCGTCGAGGGGTCGGGCCGGTGGTGGTAGAAGACGTCGACGTGGTCCAGACCCATCCGGGTCAGCGACTGGTCGAGCGAGGAGAGCAGGTACTTGCGGGACCCGTGGTCGCCGTACGGGCCGGGCCACATGTCGTAGCCCGCCTTCGTGGAGATGACGAGCTCGTCGCGGTACGGCGCGAGGTCTTTCGCCAGGTGGCGGCCGAAGTTCTCCTCCGCCGAGCCGTACGGCGGGCCGTAGTTGTTGGCCAGGTCGAAGTGGGTGATGCCCAGGTCGAACGCCCGGCGCAGGATGGCGCGCTGCGTGTCGAACGGGTTCACGTCGCCGAAGTTGTGCCACAGGCCCAGCGACAGGGCGGGCAGGTCGAGACCGGAGCGCCCGGTGCGGCGGTAGGTCATCGACTCGTAGCGGGCGTCGTCGGCCAGGTACCGAGGTGCGAGAGGCATGACTCCATCCTCGCGCACCCGGCCGACGCGCCGCGCGCCCCGCTCACTCCGCCGGCGGCACCGGGAAGTTGGCGCGGAACACGTTGTCCGGGTCCCAGTCCCGCTTCACCTCGCGCAGCCGGGTGAGCGTGGGCTCGGGGAAGGCGTCGACGAGCCGGGCGGGCCGGGTGTCCGTGTCGAACGAGAGGTAGAGCCCGTCCGTGCACGGCGCCATGACGTCGTCCCACACGGCGTCGAGCCTGGTCTGCGACGACGACATCGCCGACAGCAGGAAGTTCTGGTGCCGGTGCGCGTACGCCGTCGCGCCCTCGTCGACGTCGTTCGCGGCGCCGCCGGTGGCGCGCACCTGCAGGAAGTACGCCTCCCCGGACAGCGCGAGCTTCTCGAACGCACGGGCGGTCGCGGTGTCCAGGTGCGCCACCAGCCCCGAGCGCACGGCGGGGTCGCCGCCGCCCTGGTGGTGCTTCTCCCCCGCCTGCACGACGCCCGCGTAGGGCAGCAGGTACGCCTGGTGGCCCAGCAGCGGCCCGGCGCCGGCCAGCCGCTCGAGCTGCTCGACGGCGGCGTCCGTGTCGTCGCCCGCCCACACGGTCATGAGCTGGGCGACCGGGCCCTCCCCACGACGTCCCGGCGACAGGATGAGGAAGCTCGTGAGCTCCCGCGGCGCGGACTCGACGACGGCGCCCCACCGCTCGAGGGTCCCCGCGACGTCGGACGCGTCGAGCGTCATCTGGGAGAACACGACGGCGCCCTGGTCCCCCAGCGCCATCGCCTCGATCTCCACCCACGTCACGACGCCCAGGTTGCCGCCGGCGCCGCGCAGTCCCCAGAAGAGGTCCGGGTTCTCGTCGGCGGACGCCCGCACCACGCGCCCGTCCGCCGTGACCACCTCCGCCGCGACGACGTGGTCGATCGTCAGCCCGTACAGGCGGCCGAGGAAGCCGACGCCGCCGGCGGTGGCCAGCCCGCCCACGCCGACGCCGCCGGAGTCGCCGGAGCTGATCGCCCAGCCGCGCGGCGCGAGCACCTCGGCGACGCGCCCCCACGTGGCGCCCACCCCGACGCGCACGCGCCGGGTGGCCTCGTCGACCACCTGGACCTGGTCCAGCGCGCCCAGGTCGACGACGATCCCGCCGTCGTTGGTCGACCGGCCGCTGATGCCGTGCCCGCCGGAACGCACGCCGAGCGGCACGTCCTGCGTGCGCGCCCAGGCGATCGCCTCGGCGACCTCCGCCGTCGTGCGCGGCCGCAGGACCAGGCCGGGCGCGCCGGAGCGCAGGTAGTTGTGCCGCACCGCGTCGTACGCGCGGTCGCCGGGCTCGACGGCGGACGCGGCCAGCGCCGCGGGCACCGCGGCGTAGTCGATGCCGGGCCGGCGCAGCGCGAGGGCCCGCCCGCCGCGCTGCGTGGCGGCGGGCGCCGTGCCCGACGTCGCCCGCTCGCGCGCCACCAGCTCGCGGACCGCGGGCGCGACCTCCTGGCCGTAGACCTGGATGAGGGTCGGGTCGTCGGCGGCGAGGATGACGGTGCCGATGCCGTCCTCGAGCGCGAGGGCCGCCAGCTCGTCGACCCACTGCTCCACCGGCCCCTGCAGGAAGCCCTGCGGCTGCGCGGTCACCGCGCCCTGCACGTTGAGCAGGCGGCGGATCTCGGCCGGATGGCGGCCCGCCTCCTCGGCGGCCTCGTCGATGATCGCGTGCCCGCGTTGCAGGTCACCGTCCTTGAGGTAGGCGAGCGACGGCAGCCAGCCGTCGGCCTTGCGGGCGATGAGGCGGAGCATCCGGGGCTTGAGCGCGCCGAGCCAGATCGGGACGTCGTGGGCGGGCTCGGGCCCGCGCTTGGCGCCGACGACGCGGTGGTGGTCGCCCTCGACCCGCAGCGCGCGCCGCTCCCGGCCGTCCCAGAGGCCGCGGACGATGTCGAGCGCCTCCTCGAGCGCGTCGACGGACTCCCCCGGGGTCAGGCGGGTGCCGCCCATCGCGACGATCGGGTCCCAGAACCCGCCCGCGCCGAGGCCGAGCGCGGCGCGGCCGCCGGAGAGCAGGTCGAGGGACGCGACGGCGCGCGCCAGCACGGCGGGCGGCCGCAGCGGCAGGTTGAGCACGTTGCCCGCGACGGTCACCCGCTCGGTCTGCGCGGCCACCCACGACAGCAGCGTCCAGGTGTCGAGGAACCCGGGCTGGTACGGGTGGTCTTGGAACGTCACCAGGTCGAGCCCGGCCGCCTCGGTGACCTGCGCGAGGCGCACCGGCTGCTGCGGGTCGCGGTTCGTAGGGGTGAGGAACGTGCCGAAGACCAGGTCGTGGCCGTAGTCCGTCATGCGGGACCTTTCGCGGGAGGACCGCTCCCGTCGTCCGGGAGATAGTCTGTCACACAGACGATATCAGCGGCAACTCTTCTGGGGAGCCGCGCATTCCGCTTACGATGGCACCGTGAGCACCACCGCCGACCCCACGCGCAGCACCACGGAGACCGCCGCCGGCCCGGACGCCCCGTCCCCGCTGGGCTGGTCGCTGGCCGCGCTGCTGCGCGAGTGGAGCGCCCGCGTCGCCGCCGCCTGCGCCGACGTCCCGCACGGCGGGCGCGGCTACGAGGTCCTCGCCGCCGTCACCCACGACGCGCCGCCCACCCAGGCGGCGCTCGCCGCCCGGCTCGGCATCGACCGCACCGTGATGACCTACCTGCTCGACGAGCTGGCCGGCTGCGGTCTCGTCGAGCGGCAGCCCGACCCGGCCGACCGGCGCGCCCGCCGGATCGTCGTGACGAACCACGGCCGGGCCGTGCTCGCCGACCTCGACGCCCGCGTGCGCGTCGCGGAGGACGAGCTGCTCGCCGGGCTGGACGACGCCGAGCGCGACGCCCTGCGTCATCTGCTCGTGCGCGCCGCCACCGGCGCCGCGCCGGGCGACGACCGGTGCGCCGTCGTCGCGCGCGTCGTCGACCCGTCCGCCTGACCCTGCGAGAACCCTTCGAGAAAGCGATC
>NZ_JBHXAW010000283.1:0-5730 GCF_042726645.1 Isoptericola sp. NPDC060257 | reverse complement strand
GCCTCGGGCCGTCGCATCGACCCCGGGATCAGCTTGGAGTCGAACTCCGGCAGCAGATCGAGCAGACCGCGACCGACGAGCGCGGTGCCCGGGGTCTCGAACATTTCGAGGGCGATGGCGTTGGCGTTGACGACCGTGCCATTGCAATTGACGAGCAGAAGCCCGTCAGGAAGGGCACCCCACCGGGTGCCCGCCCTTCGTCGTTCCCCACGCCCCGCTCCGCGGGTGTCAGCGCCGGCGGGCGCGCACCGCGGACACGATCCCGCCGACGACGAGCACGAGCGCCGCCGCGCCGACCCCCCAGCCGGGCCAGTAGCCGGCCCGCACGGCCGGAGTCAGCTCCGTGCGCAGCGGCAGGTCCGCCACCCAGTGGTCGGCCGTGAACAGCTGCGTGCGCGCCACCAGGGTCCCGTCCGGGGCGACGACGCCGCTCACACCCACCGTCGAGACCTGCACCGCCGCCCGGCCCGTCGTGATCGCCTGCAGCCGCGTCATCGCGAGCTGCTGCGTCGACTCCGCCGTGTACCCGAACGACGCGTTGTTCGTCGGCACCACCAGCACCTGCGCGCCCCGCTGCACGGCGTCGCGGATGATCTCGTCGTACGCCACCTCGAAGCAGATCACGGTCGCCATCGGCACCGTCGTCGGCCCGGTGCCGCGCCCGATCGCCGCGCCGTCCACCGGCAGGTCGACCACCGCGGGCTCGGTGCCGGGGATCATGTCCGTCGTCACCCGGTCCACCTGGGCGCTGAACAGCCGCACGAAGGAGCGGATCGGGATGTACTCCCCGAACGGCGCCGGGTGCTGCTTCGCGTACCGCTGGGTCACGCCCTTCCCCGGCTCCCACAGCAGGGCCACGTTGTACCGGCCGCCCGTGTCCGGCCACTCCTGAGCGCCCACGAGGATCGGCGCGTCCACCGCCTGGGCCGCGTCGTCGATCGCCACGCCCACCTCCGGCGTCGTCTGCGGGTCCAGGTCCGAGCCGTTCTCCGGCCACAGCACCACGTCGACGGCGTCGCCCGGCTGGTCGCCGAACGCGCCGGACGCCTGCTCGTCCGCGATCGCGTACGTGCCCTCCAGGTGGTTGTTCAGCACCTCCGCCCGGTTCGCGAACGACCCCTCCCCCGGCTCCGACACGTTGCCCTGCACCGCCCCGGCGCGCAGCACGCCCGCCTCCGCGGTGCCCGTGCCCGCGTCCACCACGGTCCCCGCGCGGCCCGGGTCCTCCGCGTCCGTCACCTCGCGCGTGCCCGGGTCGTGCGCCAGGGGCAGCAGCAGCGGCGCGGTCACGAGCGCGGCCGCGGCCAGGACGAACACGGCGGCGCTCGCGGCCGACCGCGCCCGACGTCGGGCGTCGCGCCACGGCGTGCGCAGCAGGCGCCCGACGGCGAGCGCGAGCAGCACGCCCGCCGCGGCCACCAGCAGGGACACCAGCGTGGTGCCGCCGAGCCAGGCGGCGCGCCCGGTCGGCGCGCCCGCCATCGCCCACGCGAGGCGGCCCCAGGGGAACCCGCCGAACGGGATCTCCGAGCGCCACTGCTCCACCGCGACGAACACGACGGCGAACACGGCGGCCTGGGCGACGGCGTGCCGGCGCACCCAGCCCCAGCGGCGCGCCCACGTCCACAGCGACCCGAACGCGGCGAGGAACAGCGTCTCCAGCACGGACAGCGCCACCCAGGGCACGGTGTCCGTGGCGAAGTTCGCCCACCAGATGTGCGGCAGCCAGAACGTCAGCCCGGCGACGAGGCCGACGAGGAAGTTCCAGCCGGCGGCCCGGCGCCCGTCGCGGCGCAGCGCGGCGAACAGCAGCGCGACGCCGACGAACGCCAGCGGCCACGCCCCGACGTCCGGGAACGAGGCCCACAGCGCGGCCCCGGCCGCGACGGCGAGCAGCAGGGTCGCGGGGCGGCTCGCCCACCGGTCGGCGGCCGACGTGCCGCCCGAGGCGGCCCCCGCGTCACTGCTGTCGTCACGGCTGTCGTCGACGCCGGGGGCGGCTGACCCGTCGGAGGGCTCCTCGACCGGGTTCGGGCTCACGTGCAACACCCCCGCAGGGTACGTGACCCAGCGGCGCGGTCGGGCTGCCGGGAGCCCCTCGAGCAGGCGATCCGTCGCGGGAACCGGGTGGTCGCCGCGACGGAGCGCTTCCTCGAAGGCATCGGACGGCCGGGGGTCAGTCGAAGGTGTCGTGCAGGACGACGCCGTCGCGCACGGTCTGCAGGCACACGGGATCGGGCTCGCCCTCGGACAGGTCGGGCAGCAGCGGCTGACCGGCGCGCGCCTCGGGGTTCCACGCCGACAGGCGGTCCCCGGGGGCCTGGACGCTCAGGGTGTCCGCGCGCCAGACGGCCAGGTTCGCGGGCGCTCCGACGCGCAGTTCGCCCGCGCCGGTGTGGTCCAGCCCGGCGAGCCGCCACCCGCCGCGGGTGTGGGCGCGGAACGCGGCCCGCGCGGAGAGGCGCTGCATGGTGTCCTCGTGGGTGAGGGTGGCGCGCACCGCCTGCCACGGGTCGAGCGGCGTCACCGGGGTGTCGGAGCCGAACGCGAGCGGAACGCCCGCCCCGGCGAGGTCGGCGAACGGGGACAGGGTCGACGCGCGTCCCGGCCCGAGCCGGGCCGCGTACATGCCGAGGCTGCCGCCCCAGGCGGCGTCGAACGCGGGCTGCACGGACAGCGCCACCCCGTACAGCAGCAGCGCGGCCAGGGCGGACGCGTCCACGAACAGTGCGTGCTCGAGGCGGTGGTGGCCCGAGCGCAGCAGGCCCGCGCCGTGCTCGGTGGCGGCGAGCTCCAGCCCGCGCACGACCTCGTCCATGGCGCGGTCGCCGATGACGTGGAACCCGCCCTGGGTGCCGGCGGCCGAGCAGGCCGCCAGGTGCGCGGCGATGTCCTCGCCCGTGAGGAAGAGGCGGCCCGTGGGCTCGGCGCCACCGGGTGCGGCGAGCAGGTCGCTGTAGGGGTGGCGCAGCGCCGCGGTGCGCGAGCCGATCGACCCGTCCGCGCACAGGTCGCCGGCGATGCCGGTGAGGAACGGCAGCTCGGCGAGCACCTGCCGCGCGTCGTCCGCCGTCGTGCACAGCTCGCCCCGGTACGCGACGACGTGCGGCAGCCCGCCCGCCGGGTCCGCGGTGAGCCCGACCAGCTCGGCCAGGCCCTCGCGGGTGTCCATGGTGGGCTCGCTCATCTCGTGCACGCCCACGATGCCGCGGGCGGCGGCGTCGGCGAGGGCACGCCGGTAGGCGCGCGTCCGGCGCGCGGGCGAGACCTGGCGCACCGCGGCCGCCGCCGCGTGGTGGGCGTCCGACGTCACCATCCCCGACGCCTCCCAGCCGGGCGTGCGGTCGATGCCCACCGCGCGGGCGAAGGACCCCGACACGACGGCGGAGTGGCCGTCGACCCGCGCCGCGTACACGCGCCGCCCGCCGCAGGCCGCGTCGAGCTCGTCCGCCGTGGGCGCGCGCCGCTCGGGCCACGTCTGCTCGTCCCAGCCGAACGCGAGCAGCACCTCCTCGCCGCCCGGGTCGGCCGCGTCGAGCTCGCGGGCGCCGCGGGCGAGGGCGTCGAGCGCCGCGGCGAGCGACGTCGCCCCGCCGGCGGCGGTGAGGTCGACGGACTCGGCCGCGAGGCCGGTCTCCAGCAGGTGGACGTGCGCGTCGACGAACCCGGGCGCTACGAGCGCGCCGTCCAGGTCGATGACGCGGTCGGCGCGGGCCGCGAGCCCCGCGGCGGTGTCCTCCGCGCCGAGCCAGGTCACGACGCCGTCGTCGACGAGCAGGGCCTCGGCGAACGGGTCCGCGGGCGAGTGGACGACTCCGTTGCGATACAGGGTGGACGTCACGGCCTGCACTCTATGGCACTGCTGCCCACCGCACCCCCACACCGGCCGCACGGATTCCTCACACCTGGCCTCGCACCTGGCCTTCTCCACGGCCCCGCACCCGGCGACGCGGGCGGCCGCCGCCCGTCACACGCTGGAGTAGGCGACGACGCCGCGCAGCACGGCCGTCTGCGCCTTGCGGGCCGTGGCCCGCAGCGCTGGACGCGGCGCCGCCTTGGCCAGCTGGTCCAGCACGTCGAGCACCTGCTTGCACCAGCGCACGAAGTCCCCCGCCGCCACGTCCGTGCCGCGCAGCACCGCGTCGAGGTTCTTCCCCGACGCCCACCGGTGCACCGGCGCCACCAGGCCCAGGTCCAGGGGGCCCGTCGCCTCCAGCCGGTGCGCCGCCTCGAGGTCGGTGACCTCGGACCAGGCCCGCGTGGTGGCGTCCAGCGCGCGGGCGAGCCGCCCGTGCGGCCCGCCCGGCACGAACGGCTCGGACGCCTCCTCGCGGCGCCCCGAGTACACGACCGTCGACACCGCCGCCGCCAGGCCGGGCGCGTCCAGGTCGTCCCAGATCCCGCGGCGCAGGCACTCCGCGAGCAGCAGGTCGTCCTCCGCGTACAGGCGGCCCAGCCACCGCCCGTCGTCCGTGACCGCCAGGGTGCCGGGCGTCCCGCCGTCGGGGGGCGTCGAGGTGGCGTCGTCGGCGCGTGCCAGGTAGCCGAGCCGCTCCAGGACGTCGCAGGTGCGGTCGAACGTGCGCGCGATCGACCCGGTGCGCCCCTCGACCCGGCGCACCAGCTGCTCGTGCTCGGCACGCAGCCGCTCCCACCGCTCCGCCCAGCGGGCGTGGTCGTCGCGCTCCGGGCAGCCGTGGCACGCATGCGCGCGCAGCGCGTCGCGCAGGCGCTGCAGCTCGGCGTCGGACGCCGCGTCCGAGCGCCGCCCGCCGTGCCCGTCCCTGTGCCCGTCCTGGCGACCGCCCGCCGTCGCGCCGCGCCGCGCGCCCGGGTGCCGTCCGGACCCGCCGTCGCCCGAGAACGCCCCGAGCGCGTTGCGCAGGCTCGAGGCCAGGTCGCGCCGCTGGTCGGGGCGGCGCGGGTTGAACCCCTTCGGGATGCGCACGGTCGTCACCACCTGCACGCCGCCCGGCGCGTCCGCGAGAGTGAGCTTCTTGACCTGCTTCTCCTGGGTGAGCACGGTCGGCCGCGGCCCGTCGAACCCGCGGTCGTCGCGCCCCGGGTCCAGGATGACGACGTACCCGCGCCGCCGCCCCGACGGCACCTCCACGACGTCCCCGCGCCGCAGCCTCTCGAACGACGCGACCGCGTCGGCCCGCCGGGCCCCGGTCGCCGCGCGCGACAGCTCCTTCTCCCGGTCCTTGATGGCCCGCCGCAGGCCCATGTACTCGGCGAAGTCGCCCCGGTCGCACGCCATCGCCTCGGCGTACCCCTCCATCGCCTCCGCGTGCGCCTGCGCCTGCTTCGCCAGACCCACCACGCCGCGGTCGGCCTGGAACTGCGCGAAGCTCGTCTCCAGCACGTCGCGGGCCCGCTCGCGACCCACCTGGCCCACCAGGTTGACCGCCATGTTGTACGTGGGCCGGAAGCTGGAGCGCAGCGGGTACAGCCGCTTGGACGCGAGCCCGGCCAGCGCCACCGGGTCCAGGCCCGTGTGGTCGACGACGACGGCGTGCCCCTCGACGTCGATCCCGCGCCGACCGGCGCGGCCGGTGAGCTGGGTGTACTCCCCCGGCGTCACCGGCTGGTGGGCGGTGCCGTCCCATTTCACCAGCTTCTCCAGCACCACCGAGCGGGCGGGCATGTTGATGCCCAGCGCCAGCGTCTCGGTGGCGAAGACGACCTTCACGAGTCCGCGCAGGAACAGCTCCTCGACCACCTCCTTGA
>NZ_JBHXAW010000282.1:0-5778 GCF_042726645.1 Isoptericola sp. NPDC060257 | reverse complement strand
GGGGCTCCAGCTCCTCGAAGGAGAGGTCGTCGTACGGGCAGTAGAGGTGCTCGGATTACATCCGCTCGCGCTCGGGGTCGTCCTCGGGAAGGTCGACGAAGTCGAGCACGACCATGCCGCCGGAGAGGCCGAGGGCGGTCTCCACCGAGTCGGTGAGGCGGCCTCCTCGGTCTGGGCCTGCTCGGGTTGCTCCCGGTCGGCGTGCTCGGCGCACTCCTCCCAGTCCTGCTCCAGGCTGGAGATGACGTGTCGGTAGTGGGCGTCGGTGGCGAGCAGGTCGCGATGGGTGCCCACGGCCGTGATCCGGCCGTCCTGCAGCACGGCGACCCGGTCCGCGAGCGCGACGGTGGACGGCCGGTGCGCGATGACGAGACTGGTCGTGCCGTCGAGGACGTCGCGCAGGCGCGTGGTGACGGCCTCCTCGGTGGCGACGTCGAGCGCGGACAGCGGGTCGTCGAGCACGAGCACGGCGGGGTGTGCCGCGATGGCCCGGGCGAGCGCGAGCCGCTGCCGCTGCCCGCCGGACAGAGACAGCCCTTCCTCCCCGATGCGGGTCTCGACGCCCTGCGGCAGGTCGGCGACGAAGCCCGCCTGCGCCACCTCGAGCGCCTCGTGCAGGCGCCGCTCGCGCTCCTCCTCCGGCACGGCGTCGGGGCCCGCCTCCGGGACGCCGAGCAGCACGTTGTCCCGCACCGACGCGGAGAACAGCGTGGGGTCCTCGAACGCGACCGCGACGGCGCGGCGCACGTCGTGCCGGCGCAGCCGACGCACGTCCACGCCGTCGAGCAGCACCTCGCCGCCGGTGACGTCGAAGATGCGCGGCACGACCATCGCGAGGGTGGACTTGCCCGAGCCGGTGAGGCCGACGAGCGCCGTCGTCGTGCCGACGGGCAGCTCGAGGTCGACGTGCGCGAGGACCGGCCGCTCCGCGTCCTCGTAGCGGAACGTGACGTCGCGGAGCTCGACGTGGCCTCGCGCCGGGCCGGGCTCGACGGGGTCGGCCGGGTCGGCCGGGTCGGCCAGCGGGTTCGGGGTCTCCATCACCTCGAAGAAGCGGTCGACGGCGGTGCGCGCGTTGAGCGTCATCGACAGGGTCATGCCGAGGTCGACCACGGGGCCGTTGATCACGGCCGTCGTCAGGAAGAAGGCGACGAGGCTGCCGACGGTGATCTGCCCCTGGGCGGCGAGCACCGTGCCGAGCACGAGGCAGACGGCCAGCGTGACCTCGGGGATGAGCTGCAGCGACGTGGTGACGGTGGCCTGGTTGCCCGCCTTGCGGATCTCCGTGCGACGCAGCTCCTCCGCCTGGTCGGTGAACGAGTCGAGGGCGTCGCGCCCGCGGCCGAACGCCTTGAGCACGCGGATGCCGTGCACGGACTCCTCGACCGTCGTGGCGAGGTCGCCCGACTGGTCCTGCGACAGGCGTGCGATGACGCGGTACCGCCGCGAGAAGCGGAACGCGATGACCGTCACGGGGATCGCGCCCGCGAGGTAGACGAGGCCGAGCCAGCCGGCGGTGGCCAGCAGGATGCCCACGCCGACCACGATCGTCACGATGCTGACGACGAGCTGCAGGACGCCGAAGACCAGCCAGCGACGGAGCAGGCCGAGGTCGCCCATGATCCGGCTCAGCAGCTGCCCGCCGGGCCACCGGTCGTGGAACGCGACGGGCAGGTCCTGCAGGTGGCGGAACAGCGCCATCCGCAGCTCGGCCTCGACCCGCGTGCCGGGATACATCACGAGGTTGCGGCGCAGCAGGACGAACCCGGCCTCCGCGACCCCCAGCACGAGCACGAGGAGGACCGGCACCACGAGGGCGCCGAGGTCGTGGGCGGCGGCGCCCTCCGCGAGCGGGCCCTCGACGAGAGCCTGCAGCACGCGCGGGATCGCCAGCGCGGCGAGGCTCGCGCCGAGCGCCGAGAAGAGGCCGCCGACCATGCGCGGCAACGCGGGCCGGACGTACGGGTAGAGCCGGCGCACGGACGCGAACGTGGAGAGCTCGGAGCCCGCAGGGGCGACGGCCGCCGAGGGGCCGGCGCCCGGCGGGCCGGGCGGCCCCTCGGCGCGACCCGGCGAGGTGCCGGGCGCAGCGGGACCTCGGGGAGCGGAGGAGGCGAAGCTCCTCCTGGGACTGTCGGAGGGATCGGCGCGGCGTGCGCCTCGGCTGCGGCTGCGCGAAGTGCGCTTCGTGTCGGGCATCACACTCATTCTCTCACTCGCCACCGACACGCTTGCCCCGATCACGCGGTGGGGCCGCGAACCGGGACACCGCTTACCGCCGCGGGATCCCGCCGTCGGGCAGGACGGCGGGTCCCGCGACTGGCCCCACGACGGGGATCCGGCCGGCCGCGGTCAGCCCACCGCGACGCGATCGGCGGGGCGCCCGTCGACGTCCTCGGTCGTGCCTCCCCTGCCCGCTGTGCCTGCTGTGCCTGAGGTGCCCGTCGTGCCGGGGAGGCCCGTCTGGTCGAAGAACGCCAGCTCGTGCTCGCACGCCGCGCGGAACGCCGCCGCCATCCGGTCCCGGGTGGACGCGTCGGACGCCGCGGCGGCGCGGCGCAGGATCGCGACGGCCTCCCGCGTCGCGTCCGCGAACGCGTCGTCGGCGTAGGTGCCCAGCCACGCCGCGTACGGGTGGCCCGCGTGGTTGCGCGCGGCCAGCCGCTCCCCCACGTCCTGGTAGATCCAGTAGCAGGGCAGGACGGCGGCCACGAGGGTCGCGTAGTCGTCGCCGGCCGCGCGCAGGTGGTCGAGGTAGGCGGCCGTCGTGGCGCTGGCGGGCACGTCCTGCGGCTCCCCGCCCAGCCAGCGCGTGTGGAGGTCGAGCTCCGTCACCAGGGCGCCATGCGCGCCACCGGCCCAGAACGCCTGCTCGGCCCGCGTGGGCGCGAGCTCGCTCGCCCGGGCGAGGCAGCGCGCGTAGTCGCGCAGGTAGAGCGCGTCCTGCTCCAGGTAGGCGCGGAAGTGGTCGGCGTCGAGGGTCCCGTCGCCCAGCGACCGGACGAACGCCAGCTCGTCGATCGCGGCGCGCACGTCCGCGGCGTCGTCCCACCACCGGGCGACGACGTCCTCCGCGCCCGCCCCGGACGCACGGGCCGCACGGGACGGCGCCTGGGGTTCCGCGCCGCCCGCGCGCAGCCCCACCAGGTGGTCGACGGGACCGTTCCCGCCGCCGACGCGCAGGGCCTCCCCCGCCCGGATCGCCGCGGTCAGCCAGGCCTTCGTGCCGCGCAGCGCCTCGGCCCAGTCGCCCGCGCGCGCGTACCGGGCGGCCAGCCCGCTGGACAGCGAGCAGCCGGTGCCGTGGGTGGAGGTGCTGGTCAGTCGAGGGCCGGGGAGCTCCACGAGCACGCCCCGCGGACCGACGAGGGCGTCCGGGGCGCCCACGTCCCTCGCCTCTGACCGCGCGAGGAGGTGGCCGCCCTTCGCCACCACCAGGACCCCGTGCCGGGCGGCCAGCCGTCGCGCCTGCTCGAGGGCGGCAGGCCAGTCCGCGGCGGGGGGCTCCTGCGCGAGGACCGCGAGCTCGGGCAGGTTCGGCGTCACGACGTCCACCCGGCCGAGCAGGTCCCGCACGGCGTCCTCGGCCGCCGGGTCGAGCAGCCGGTCCCCGCTGGTCGCCACCATGACCGGGTCCAGGACGACGGCGGGGCGCGCGGTCGCGCCGGACGGCCCGGACGGCCCGGACGGGTGGGATGCGGCACGCGCCAGCCCGTCGAGCCACGCGGCCACCGCCCGGGCCACCGGGGCCGAGGCGAGCATCCCGATCTTCACGGCGTCGACGGCCACGTCGTCGGCGACGGCGTCGAGCTGCGCGGCCAGGAATGCGGCGGGCGGCACGTGCACGTCACGCACGCCGCGGGTGTTCTGCACGGTCAGGGCCGTGACGGCGGCCATCCCGTAGCCGCCCGCGGCCGCGATCGACTTGAGGTCCGCCTGGATGCCGGCGCCGCCGGACGGGTCGGACCCGGCCACCGCCAGGACCCGGGGCCTGCTGCCCGTCCGCGGCGCCGTCGTCGGCGACGAGACGGGAGCGGGGGCGGCGTGAGCAGGGGTGGTGGTGCCGGCGCGGCCGGCGGAGCTGTCTTCAGGTGCGCGCGCACTCATGTCGACATCCCTTCGCTAGTACGAGCTAGATCAGGTTCGACGGGTGTGTTCTCAGCGCCCGCCGGCCGGCCGTGACGAAGTCGCGGCGATGACCGGTCGGGACGCACCCCGTGTCGTGGCGCCCACCGTAGCCCAGGACGGCCCGGGCGGGTCCGGTGTCCCGCGCGGGTGCGTCGTGACCGGTTCCGCCGGCGCCCGAACGGCCGCCCGGGGCGGGGCTGCAGATCCCGGCCGACGCCGCGGTAGGGTGCGGGGGTGCCCGTGGTCGTCCGTCGTGTGCGCGAGCTCCTCGTCGCCGGCACGACGCTCAGCATCGCGGCCGCCGCCCATCTCCTGGCCGGCGGCGCGCTCCCCGCGGCACCCCTCGCCTGGCTCGTCGTCGCGGCGCGCACGGCGCCGCGCGCGGTGTGGACCGCGCGCCGCCGTCTGACCCTCCCTCGCCTCCTGCCGGCGATGGTCGCGCTGCAGTTCGTGCAGCACACGACGTTGTCCGTGCTCGGCGCGGCGGGCACGGGTGCTCCCTCGGCTCCGCTCGCGACCCCGGGCGCCACCCCGGACGGCCACGCGCTCCACGCCATGGGCCCGGGCTCCCTCGCGCCCGCGACGGGCGGCGGGCTGCTGCACCACGCGGGCGACGCCGGGACGACGACCTGGATGCTCGCCGCGCACGCCGCCGCGGTGCTGCTCACCGCCCTGCTGCTCGCGGCGGGCGACCGGGCGGCCCTCACCGTGGTGGGGCACCTGCGGCACGTCGCGCTCCTCGTGCAGGAGCCGCGGGCGCTTCCGGTGGTCCGCGAGCACGCCGTCGTCGTCGGGCGCACCTGGCGCCCCCACCCGCCCCGCGTCCGCCGGCGCACGCCCCCACGCGGGCCCCCGCTGCTGCTCCCGGGCGCCCTCGCGCGCGCCGCCTGACCCTGCCCTGGTCCGTCGTCGGACGGGGGCGGGTCCCTCGCCGTCCCACGACCGACTGACACACCTGACAGCCAGGAGCGGAAGAACCCATGTCCAGGACCACCCCTGTCCTCACCCCTGCCCTCCGCCCGCGTCGCCTCGCCGGCGCGGCCGCGCTCGCCCTCCCCGCCCTCGTGCTCGGCGCGACCGCCGCGTCGGCGCACGTGACCGTGACCCCCGAGGCGGCCGAGGCCGGGTCGTACGCCACCCTCACCTTCAAGGTCCCGAACGAGTCCGCCGAGGCCTCGACCACCGCGGTGCAGGTCGACCTGCCCACCGACACCCCCTTCACCAGCGTGTCCGTCGAGCCCGTGCCGGGCTGGACCGCGAAGGTCACCCAGGCGCCCCTGCCCGAGCCCGTCGAGGTGCACGGCACCACCGTCACCGAGGCGCCGGCGAGCATCGAGTGGACCGCCGACGACGCCGACGCCGGCATCGCGCCGGGCGAGTTCCTCCGGTTCACCGTGTCGGCCGGCGCCGTCCCGGACGGCGTGGAGGAGATCGTCCTCCCCGCCACCCAGACCTACTCCGACGGCGAGGTCGTCGCCTGGGACCAGGAGGCGTCCGGCGACGCGGAGCCCGAGCTCCCGGCCCCCGTCCTGCAGGTCGTCCCGGCCGCCGAGGACGGCGGCCACGGCGCGGCGTCGGCGGCCGGCGCCGGCGACGCCGGCACGGACGCGCACACGGACGCGTCGGCCGAGGACGACGGCTCCGGCACCC
>NZ_JBHXAW010000281.1:0-5784 GCF_042726645.1 Isoptericola sp. NPDC060257 | reverse complement strand
GGCCAGCCCGCGCGTCCCGGCCGTCGTGCTGGGCACGATGGGCCACGAGCGGTCGAGCGGACGACGAGCGCACAGTGAGGACGAACAGGTGAGCGACAACACGGCCGGACCGGCCCCCGGGACGCCGGCGATCGAGCTGCGCGGGGTGTCGAAGACGTTCGGCGAGGGCGAGCGCGCGGTGCACGCCGTCGACGACGTGTCCCTCACGGTCCGCGCGGGCGAGATCTTCGGCGTCATCGGCTACTCCGGCGCGGGCAAGTCCACGCTGGTGCGCCTCGTGAACGCCCTGGAGACCGTCACGGCGGGCTCCGTGCTCGTCGAGGGCACCGACCTCACCGGGCTGCCGGAGCGCAAGGTCCGCGGGATCCGCGCGCGGATCGGCATGATCTTCCAGCAGTTCAACCTGCTGAGCTCGCGCACCGTCGCGGGCAACGTCGCCTACCCGCTCAAGGTGGCGCGCTGGCCCAAGGAGAAGCGTGCGGCCCGCGTGGCCGAGCTGCTCGAGTTCGTCGGGCTGTCCGACAAGGCGCGCGCGTACCCGCGCCAGCTCTCCGGCGGGCAGAAGCAGCGCGTGGGCATCGCCCGCGCCCTCGCGACGTCGCCCACCATCCTGCTCGCGGACGAGGCGACGTCCGCCCTCGACCCCGAGACCACCCGTGACGTGCTGGCGCTGCTGCGCCGCGTCAACGCCGAGCTCGGCCTCACCATCGTCGTGATCACGCACGAGATGGACGTCGTGCGCTCCCTGTGCGACCGCGTCGCCGTCATGGAGCACGGCAAGGTGGTCGAGGTCGGCGACGTGTACGACGTGTTCTCCGCGCCCAGCGCCGACGCCGCCCAGCGGTTCGTCGGCACGTCCATGCACGACCGGCCCTCGCCCGACGCGCTCGCCCGACTGCGCGAGCGCCACCCCGGGCGGCTCGTCACCGTCGGCGTGCGGGAGGGCGCGAGCTCCGGCACCGAGCTCTTCCGCCTGCTGCGCGAGCACGAGGTGGACGGCTCCGTCGTCTTCGGCGGCATCAGCGAGGTCGGCCAGCGGCCGTTCGGCTCGCTCACGGTCGAGCTCGTCGCGCCCGACGAGCGCATCACGACCTTCCTCGCCGCGCTGCGCGAGCGCGCCGAGGTCGTCGACCTGGGCACCGCTGCGCGGCCGGTCGACGACCCGCGTGCGATCCGCGCCGACCGTGACCCGCAGGGCGTGCAGCCTGATCCCGACGACGACCTCGGCGACCCGTACGCGGCCGCCCGCGACGACGTCCTGCGGGGCGGCAACCTGCGCAACTTCGGAGGCGCGTGATGAACAAGGACTGGTCCACCCTGTGGCCGCTGCTGTGGGAGGCGTTCGGCCAGACCCTGCAGATGGTCACGATCGCCCTGCTCACCGGCGGCATCGCCGGCCTGGCGCTGGGGCTCGCGCTCTACGTGACGCGGCCGGGCAACCTGCTGGCGAACCGGGCCGTGTTCGGCGTCCTCAACGTCGTCGTCAACATCGTGCGCCCGATCCCGTTCATCATCTTCGTGACGTTGCTCGGGCCGGTGACCCTGCAGGTGGTGGGCACGACGCTCGGCACCGAGGCGTTCATCTTCCCGCTGTCGGTCATGACGGCGTTCGGGACGTCGCGCATCGTCGAGCAGAACCTCGTCGGGATCGACCCGGGCGTCGTCGAGGCGGCCCGCGCGATGGGGGCGTCGTCGTGGCGCATCATCACGACCGTGCTCGTGCCGGAGGCGCTCGCGCCGCTGATCCTCGGCTACACGTTCCTGTTCATCGCGGTGCTCGACATGTCCGCGATCGCCGGCCTCATCGGCGGCGGCGGGCTCGGTGACTTCGCCCTGCGGTACGGCTATCAGCGCTACAACTGGATGGTCGTGCTCGTCACCGTCGCGGTGATCATCGTCATCGTGCAGGTCGTGCAGTGGGTGGGGAACCGCCTGGCGCGCAAGGTGCTGCACCGCTGACGCCCTCGACGTAGCACCTGGTGGCGGTTCACGGGCGTGAATCGTCACCAGGTGCTACGTCGACGAGCACGCGCGGACCGGCCTGTGCAGCGGCCTCGTCGCTGTCGGCTGCGGCGTCTAGGGTTGGGCGGGTGACGACAGCCCTGTACCGCCGCTACCGGCCCGAGACGTTCGCCGAGGTGATCGGCCAGGAGCACGTCACCGCACCGCTCATGCAGGCCCTGCGCAGCGGGCGCGTCAACCACGCCTACCTGTTCTCCGGGCCGCGCGGCTGCGGCAAGACGACGTCCGCCCGCATCCTCGCGCGCACGCTGAACTGCGCGCGCAACACCCCGGAGACGCCGCTCGACACCCCGTGCGGCGAGTGCCCGTCGTGCGTCGAGCTGGCGCGCGGGGGCCCCGGCTCGCTGGACGTCGTCGAGATCGACGCGGCCAGCCACAACGGCGTCGACGACGCGCGCGACCTGCGCGAGCGCGCCACGTTCGCCCCCGCCCGCGACCGGTACAAGATCTTCATCCTCGACGAGGCGCACATGGTGACGCCGCAGGGCTTCAACGCCCTGCTCAAGATCGTCGAGGAGCCGCCGCCGCACGTGAAGTTCGTCTTCGCGACGACGGAGCCGGACAAGGTGATCGGCACCATCCGGTCGCGCACCCACCACTACCCGTTCCGGCTCGTGCCGCCAGACGTGCTGGGCCCCTACCTCGAGCAGCTCACCGCCGCCGAGGGGATCGAGCTGGGCGGCGGCGTCGTGCCGCTGGTGACCCGCGCGGGCGGCGGCTCCGTGCGCGACAGCCTCTCCGTGCTCGACCAGCTCATCGCGGGCGCCACCGGCGGGGTCGTCGAGTACGACACGGCCGTCGGCCTCCTCGGGTTCACGCACGCCACGCTGCTCGACGACGTCGTCGATGCCCTCGCCGCCGGCGACGGCGCGTCGATCTTCCGCGTCGTCGACCAGGTGATCGCCACCGGGCACGAGCCGCGGCGATTCGTCGAGGACGTGCTCGAGCGGCTGCGCGACCTCATCGTCATCGCCGTCTCCGGTGACGCCGCCGAGGCCGTGCTGCGGGGCCTGCCCGCCGACCAGCTCGAGCGGATGCGCGCCCAGGCCGGACGCCTCGGTGTGTCCGAGCTGTCGCGCGCGGCCGACCTCGTCAACGCCGCGCTCACCGAGATGACCGGGGCCACGTCACCCCGGCTGCACCTCGAGCTGCTCTGCGCGCGGCTGCTGCTCCCCGGCGCCGACGACGGCACGGAGGGGCTCGCCGCACGCATCGAGCGGCTCGAGCGGGGCAGGATCGCCGCCGGCGCCACGCCCGCGCCGCCCGCACCGTCCGCTGACCGGGACGTCGCCTCGACGCCCGCCCCGCCGGCGTCCGCGGGCGCGAGTGGGGGCGGCGGGCTGAGCGGCGCTGCCGCCGCACGGGCCGCCCTGCAGGCAAGCCGGCGTCCTGTGGGGGAGTCCGAGCCCGAGGCCGTCGCGGGGCCGGAGCCTGCCGCGGAGCCCGAGCCTGTTGCGGAGCCCGAGGCCGCGACAGAGCCCGAGCCCGTTGCGGAGCCCGAGCCTGTTGCGGAGCCCGAGGCCGCGACAGAGGCCGAGCCTGCCGCGGAGCCCGAGCCCACGGCGGTCGAGGCCGCCGAGCCGGGGCCGGTCGAGCCGGTCGAGGCCACTCAGCCCGCGGAGCCGACGCCCGAGCCCGCGCCGTCCGTTCCCGCGAGCGGCGTCACCACCGAGGTGGTCCGGCGCCGCTGGCGCGAGGTCCTGAGCGCCATCCAGAGCCCGCAGGCCGCCGCGTTCCTCGGGGAGAACGCCCAGGTGAAGAGTCTGGAGGGCGACGTCCTGCGCCTCGGGTTCGCGCCTGCCGTCGTCGGGCTGGCGCGCCGCGGACGGCCCGAGACCATCTCGGACGCCGTCTATCAGGCGCTGGGTATCGCCGTGCAAGTCGAGATCGTCGAGAACGAGGCCGGCCGGCGTCCGCGGGAGACCGGCGGCGCCCCGGCCCCGTCCGACCCGGGCGCAGACGCCGCCGAGGAACCCGACGACTCCGGGCGGCCCGTCGACCCCGAGTGGCCCGACGTCCCCCCGCCCGGCGAGGGGCGCTCCGGTGGGGGCGGCGGCGCCACCGCCGGCGGCCCGGGGTCCGGAGCCGGCCCGCGCCCGTCCACCACCACGGTGGCGGCGACCGGGTCGCGCCCGGCCACCGCCGTCGCCGTCCTCGACTCGCCGGCGCCGTCCGCTCCGCGCACGACGCAGTCGGCCCCGCGGACCGCGCAGCCGCAGCAGCAGGCGAGGCAGGTCGCCTCGGTCGACGAGGCCGACGCGGCCTGGCTCGCCGGCGTCTCCCTGCACGAGCCCCCGCCCGACGACCTCCCCGAGCCGCCGCTGGACGAGCCGGTCGCAGCCCCGGTGGCCCGGCCCGTCGCGCCGTCGCGACCGGAGCCCGAGGCACCGCCGGTCGCGAGCGCACCCGCGGCCGTCCCGGCGCCGTCGTCCCCGCCCGCCCCCGCAGTGCCGCCCGCGCGCGAGACCCCGCGGCAGGCGGCCGAGCGCCGGGTGCGCGAGGCGCAGCAGTCGGAGGGCCGGTCGTCCTGGGCGTCCGCGTCCGGAGGGAACCCTGCGGACGACGAGCCGTCCGCCGACGACCCCGACATCGCGTCCGCCGGGCTGGTCGGCGTGCAGCTCGTGGTGCAGGTGCTCGACGGGAAAGTCATCGAGGAGATCGCGGAGCAGCCCTGACATGACCGGCCCCACCACCACCGACGGCACGACCCGCACCACCACGCTGCACATCGTCGCGGCCGTCATCGTGCGCGACGACGGCCGCGCGCTGCTCGTGCGCAAGCGCGGCACGACGGCGTTCATGCAGGTGGGCGGCAAGATCGAGCCGGGCGAGGAGCCCGTCGCCGCGCTCGTGCGGGAGTGCGCCGAGGAGATCGGCCTCGTCGTCGACCCGGCCGCCGTCCGCCCGCTCGGGCGCCGGACCGCCGTCGCCGCCAACGAGCCGGACCACGTGGTCGACGCGCACGTCTTCGAGGTCGCGCTGCCCGTCGGGTTCGCCGTCGAGACACGCGCCGAGCTCGCCGAGCACGTCTGGGTCGACCCGGCCGCGCCGGCCGCGCCGCACCCGCTCGCGCCACTGTCCGCGGACCTCATGACCGACGTCGCCGCACGCCGCGAGGCCGGATGAACGACGTCCCGCGCCGCGGGGCGATCCACCACGTCGAGCTCTGGGTGCCCGACCTGCCGCGTGCCGTGCGCTCCTGGGGCTGGCTCCTCGGCGAGCTCGGCTACCGGCCGCACCAGTCGTGGGAGCACGGGCGGTCCTGGCTGCTGGGCGACGGCTACGTCGTCGTCGAGCAGAGCCCCGCGCTGACCGCAGCAACCCACGACCGGCGGCGGCCGGGCCTCAACCACCTCGCCCTGCACGCCGGGTCGCGCGCACAGGTCGACACCCTGGCTGCCGCCGCACCCCGGCACGGCTGGACCCTCCTCTTCGCGGACCGGCACCCGTACGCCGGCGGCCCCGACCACTACGCCGCCTATCTCGAGGACGCGGACAGTTTCGAGGCCGAGCTCGTCGCGGGCTGACCCCCCGGACCGGCGCTCCTCGCGGGAGCCTGGACTACCTCGCGGGAGCCCGTACTACCTCGGCAGGGCGGCGCGCAGGTCGTCCAGCCAGCCGGCGAGGTTGGCCACGGAGTCGGGCATGAACGGCAGCTCGTCGAGCATCCGCAGGAACAGGCCATGTCCACCGGCCACGACGGCTCGCTCGCCACCGTCCACGCCAACAGCGCGGAGGACGCGCTGATGCGGCTCCAGACGC
>NZ_JBHXAW010000280.1:0-5824 GCF_042726645.1 Isoptericola sp. NPDC060257 | reverse complement strand
CCGCGACGAGGTGCCGGGGGCGGCGCGCGCGGTGCGGGCAGTTCGTCGGGGTCAGGAGACGCCGAGCTGGGCGGCCAGCACCAGGACGGCCGCACCGGCGAGGACGACGTCCTCGTCGAGCGTGGCCATCCGCAACCGCAGCCCGGCGGCCGTGGCCGGCATCGTGCGGTCCGTCAGGGTCTGCAGGGCGGCGGTGCGCAGCGCGCCGTCGAGCAGGTCGGCGGGGCCGCTGAGCAGCACCTCGCCGAGGTTCAGGGCGCCCACGACGGGCGCGAGCGCGACGCCGAGGGTGCGGCCGACGCCGGCGAGCGCCTCGTCGGCTGCGGCCGGGTCCAGCCCGGCGACGGCGCGCCGCAGCGCGGGGGCGGCGAGCACGGTCTCGAGGCAGCCGCGGCGCCCGCAGGCGCACAGCTCCCCGTCGTCCACGACCGTGACGTGGCCGAGCTCGCCCGCGGCGTCGGCCGAGCCGTGCACCCGGGAGCCGTCCACCATCACGCCGGCGCCCACGCCCTGCCCGACCGTGAGGACGAGCATGGAGTCGGCGGCGCCGCCGTAGGTGTACTCGCCGAGGGCGGCGGAGTTCGCGTCGTTGGCCACGTGGACAGGCAGGGCCAGCCGGTCGGTGAGGATCGCGGCCAGCGGCAGGTCGGTCCACTGCCGGTTGGGCGCCTCGACGACGCGGCCGGAGTCGTCCACGACGCCCGGCGAGCCGACGCCCACCCCGATGACGGGGCGCGTCGCGGCGGAGATCAGCGTGCGCGCGAAGCGGGTGAGCAGGTCCACGAGCTCGTCGCCGACCTGCCCGGCGACCGGCAGCGAGCGGCGTACGACGGCCTCGCCCGTGAGCGTCATGACCGCGCCGCGCATGACGGCGTCGTCCGACAGGTCGACGGCCACGATCTGGTAGGCGTCGGTGCGCATCCCCACGAGGATCGCGGGCTTGCCGACGCGGCGGCCGGGCTGCACGCCCAGCTCCTCGACGAGCCCCTCGGCGAGGAGGACGTTCACCAGGTCGGAGATGGTCACGCGGGTCAGGGAGGTGGCTCGCGCCAGGTCGGCCCGGGAGGTCGGCCCCTCGTGGAACAGGTGCTGGAGCACCAGGGAGCGGTTGTGCGCCCGGGCGTGCTCGGGGAGCACCTTGGAGGTGGCTCGCAGGCCGGCACCCAGACCCCGTCGTGCTGTGCGCGTCGTCGGCGTGGACATGTTTGTTAGTACAGCGTCTTAACTAGCCCTCTGTCAATCCGCGATCCCCCGCGCTCCGACAGGTGTGACCGGATCGTGACGGACGGCCGGTGCCGAGGCCTCGGAGGACCACGACAGCCCGACGAGAGGACGACGGCGGGACGACCGGCAGGACGACATCGGCCAAGGTCACGGTCTCGCCACGGTCGGGTCACGATCGCGCGGCCCGCCGCGGACGCGACGCCGCCGCGCCCTACGCTCTGAGCCATGCCCGCCACCCCGCGCCAGGCCCGGACCCGCCGCGCACCGCTCCGCACGGTGCTGGCAGCGACGCTGCTGCTGGTCATGACGGCCTGCTCGTCGGGCGGTGCCGACTCGGGCGGGGCGTCCTCCGGCGTGGAGGCCGGCGGCGCCGTCGCGGACGCCGTCGCCCCCGAGGAGGCGGCGGGGGCGTCCGTCGCGGAGAGCGCCGCGGAGCCCGGCGCCGCCGCGGCCCGCGAGATCGTCACCACCGGCCGCGCGACCGTCGTCGCGGACGACCCGGCGGCGGCGGCGACGCGGCTCGCGCGACTGGTCGAGGAGGCCGGCGGCCGCGTCGAGCGGCGCTCGGAGACGGCCGCCACCGACGACTCCCCGGGATCGGCGTCGCTGACCGTGCGGGTTCCCTCCGACCGGATGACGGGCGCGGTCGAAGCCCTCGACAAGCTCGGCACCGTCGAGAGCGTCGACGTGGACAGCACGGACGTCACCAGCGAGGGGCAGGACCTCGACGCCCGCATCGCCGCGCTGACGACCTCCACGGACCGGCTGCGCGAGCTCATGAAGTCCGCCGGGAGCACGGAGGACCTGCTCCAGGTGGAGCAGGAGCTGTCCGAGCGCCAGGCGGACCTCGACGCGCTCACCGCGCAGCGCCAGCGCCTGTCCGACCAGGTGGCGATGTCGACGCTCGACGTCGAGATCGTGCCCGAGCCGGTCGCCGCGGCCCAGTCGCGCGGCGGGTTCCTCGGCGGCCTCGCCTCGGGCTGGGGCGCCCTCGTCACGACGGTCCAGACGGTCGTGCTGGTGCTGGGCGTGCTGCTCCCGTGGCTCGCCCTCGGCGGGATCGGCTACCTCGGCTACCGCTGGCTGCGCAGGCGCACGCGGCCCGAGGCCGGGGCCGATGGCGGCCCGACGGACCGCCCGGGCGAGGACGGCCCCGGCGACCCGGACGCACCGCACCCCGCCTCGCCCGACGAGGCCCCCGAGCCGGTGCCCGCCGGCCGCTGACCGGTCGGCCGCTGCTGCGGCTTGCTCCGGCTCACCCCCGGCCCGGCTGCTCCCCCGGCTCCGCGCCGTCGCGCCCCTCGACCCAGCCGCCCATCCCGGCCCAGCCGGCGGCCGCGCGCTCGGCGTCGAGGTCCCGCGGCCACCCCGCGACCCCCGGGCGCTGCTGCCAGGGCCGCGGCCCGTCGAGGGGACGGTACTCGACGCCCGCGGCATCGAGCCGGGCGAGGTGACCGTCGCGCAGCCGCTCGTCGAAGCCCGGCGCCGCGGGGTTCCAGACCGCCTCCGCGAACGCGACGAGGCGCGGGAAGGCCGCGTAGTCGACCCGCCGCGCCGAGTCGAGGTGCTCGCTCCAGAGCTGCGCCTGGGCGCCCAGCACCGTGCCCGGCAGGTCGCCGGCCAGCTCGGGGCGCGCCTCCAGCAGCCCGGCCGGCAGCGGCTCGAACGCCCGCACGTCGGCGACCGTACGCACGAAGCCGACGGGGACGGGCTCGTCGTCGCCGTCGGCAGCGCGGTGGTCGAGGTACACCTCCTGCTCGGGGGCCATCACGACGTCGTGCCCGGCGGCGAGGGCGTCGGCGGCCACGGCGTGGCCGCGCCAGCAGGTGACCACGACGTCGCGCGGCAGGTCGGGCCCGAACGCCTCGTCCCACACGACGGCGCGGCGCCCCTTCGCCCGGAGGTGCTCGGCGAGCCGCGCGAGGAACCACCCGTGGAGGCGGGCCACGTCGCCCTCGCCGTCGGGGCCGACGAGGCCGAGCTCGGCGGCGCGCGCCACGATGTCGGGACGCTCGCGCCACGCCGTCGTGGGCACCTCGTCCCCGCCGAGCGCGACGAACGGCGAGTCGAAGACCTCGCACACCTCGTCGAGCACGCCCGCGAAGAAGTCGACCGCGGCGTCGGACGGGTCGATCACGTCCTGACTGATGCCCCAGGTGGTGCGCACCTCGTGCGTGCCGGGGCGCGCGGCCAGCTCGGGGTAGGCCGTGAGCAGCGCCTGCACGTGGCCGGGCGAGCCGATCTCGGGGACCACGGTGACGCCGCGCTCGCGCGCGTAGGCCACGATCTCCCGCAGGTCGTCGCGCGTGTAGTGGCCCCCGTGCGGCCGGCCGTCGTAGCGCTCGGCGCGCCAGGTGCCGACGCCCGACTCACGCCGCCACGACCCGACCTCCGTGAGCCGTGGGTACCGCTCCACCTCGATCCGCCATCCCTGGTCGTCGGTGAGGTGGAGCTGCAGCACGTTGAGGTGGTGGGCGGCGGCGAGGTCGACGAAGCGCAGCACGTCCGCCTTCGGCAGGAAGTGCCGCGCGACGTCCAGCAGCACGCCGCGCCAGCCGAACCGGGGCGCGTCGTCGACGGTCACGACGGGCAGCGCGAGGGCAGCGCGGCCGGCGCGGCGGAACGCCTGGGGGCCGGCCAGCTGCCGCAGCGTCTGCGCGGCCGCGTGCGCCCCCGCGGCGTCGCCCGCCGCGACCCGCACGACGGCGTGACCGCCGCCGTCGGCGACGGTCACGCGGTAGCCGCCGGCCGGGACGGCGGTGTCGACGCCGAAGGTCACGTCCGCGTCCGGTTCGCCGGGGCCCGTCGGCACCAGGTCCAGGCCGAACGCGTCCTCGCTCGCGCGGCGCCACCACCGGGCGGCGGCGCGCAGGTCCGGGTCGGCGGCGACCCGAGCGCCGTCGCGCAGGGACAGCACCTCTCCGTCGGCGCGCACGGACACGGGGGCGGGGACGACGTCGGCGGCGTACGGCATCCGGCCACCCTAGGAATGTTCGGGCTCCGAAGCAATGGGTCGCTCCGCTCCCGCCCGGACGCACGACAGGCGGGCCACCGAGGGGTGGCCCGCCTGTTCGCAGGGGTGGAGCTGCCGGGAATCGAACCCGGGTCCGGTGGCGCTATTCGAGGACTTCTCCGGGCGCAGTCTGCTATGATTTTCTCGGCCCCCGCACTCACGCAGACAAGGTGCGGACGGGCCCAGTCACCTTGGAGTCCCCGCCGCCCCGGTGACGAGGGCGACGAGCAGTGGCTCTCTAGATGACGTGAGCTACCGGGTCGAGAGCAATCCCGGGCTCACGGACTTCGGAGCTCGCTCAGGCGGCGAGGGCGAAGTCGGTGCGCTTGTTATCGGCACCTATAGGTTTGCAGGCAAGCGTTCACGAGATGAGCCTGCATCCTCGGCCCGCTTCTCCTCGAAGCACGACCACCGTCGAAACCGATCAGCCCCTATGCATTTTTCAAACCGGGTCTGCCGACCCCGGCGGTCACGGCGAACCGTGCCGACGTCGTCCAGTCTAGTGGATCAACCACCGCGGGTGCGCCCTTATTTCCGCCGGCCGTGCCGCGAGGAGGACCCGCTCAGCCGAGCAGCTCCTGGTGCCGGATGGCGCGCTGCGCCTCGCGCATGTCCTGCTGCTCGCGCAGCGTCTGCCGCTTGTCGTACTCCTTCTTGCCGCGTGCCAGCGCGATCTCCACCTTGGCGCGGCCGTCCAGGAAGTACAGGCTCAGCGGGACGAGCGTGTGCCCCTTCTCCCGGGACTTCACGCCCAGCCGGTCGATCTCGTCGCGGTGCAGCAGCAGCTTGCGCTTGCGGCGCGGAGCGTGGTTGTTCCAGGTCCCCTGGAAGTACTCGGGGATGTGGACGTTCTCGAGCCACGCCTCGCCGTTGTCGATCGCCGCGTACCCGTCGAGCAGCGACGCACGGCCCATGCGCAGCGCCTTCACCTCGGTGCCGGACAGCACGATCCCGGCCTCGACCACGTCCTCGATCACGTAGTCGTGGCGGGCCTTCTTGTTGTTCGCCACGATCGTGCGCGGGTCGCCCTGCTTCTTCTTGGCGCCCTTGGCCTTGTTGGACACGGTCTCCTCCTCCCGGGTTCGCGGTCTCGCGACGACCCAGGATACGGGAGCCTGGCGTCGCGGCCAGGGCATTTCCTCGCCGCGCGAACGCCCGGCGGGACGTCAGTTCAGCCAGCCGCCCATCGGGTCCGTGGTGCTGCCGTTGACGTAGACCTCGAAGTGCAGGTGGCACGCCGCCGACGTCCCCGTGGACCCGGAGTAGCCGATGATCTCGCCCTTGCCGACCTTCTCGCCCACGCTCACGGTGTCGTAGGTCAGGTGCAGGTACCGGGACATCACGTTGTCACCCTGGTACGAGCCGTGGTTGATGAGCACGTTGTTGCCGCCGCCGGACGTGTAGTGCGCCTGCTCGACGTAGCCGCTCTGGGCCGCGTAGATGGGCGTGCCGCAGTACGTGCGGATGTCGGTCCCGGCGTGCAGCCGCCAGTAGTGCAGCGTCGGGTGGAACCGCATCCCGTACGAGCTGGTCACCACGTGGTAGTTCGTCGGCCAGCCGAGGAACGGTCCGGACGAGGACGACCCC
>NZ_JBHXAW010000279.1:0-5834 GCF_042726645.1 Isoptericola sp. NPDC060257 | reverse complement strand
GTGTTGGCGCCGGTGACGTAGGCCGCGTGGTGCTTGTCGTGGTGCAGCTCCATGATCTTGCCGCTGATGTGCGGCTCGAGGGCGCTGTAGTCGTACGGCAGGTCGGGCAGGGTGTAGACGGGCATCTCGTCCCCTTCGTCGTCGCGGATGTCGTTGCTGGTCACGCTACGACCTGAACCCTTGTTGAGGTCAACGTGTTCCGGGCAACGTGTCCCAGGTCACCACGGTCACGACGTCCACGCAGCGCCGCCGGGGAAGCGGAACTCCGCCACGGACTCCGGGCGCATCTGCGTGGAGTAGCCGGGCGCGGTCGGCACGACGTACGACACGCCCTCGCCGAGGTCCTCCACCAGGCACGGGTCGGTGAAGTGCTCGTGCAGGTGGTCGACGAACTCGGTGATGCGCCCGTCCAGCGACCCCGACACGGCGACGTAGTCGAGCACCGACACGTGCTGCACCATCTCGCACAGGCCCACCCCGCCGGCGTGCGGGCAGACGGGCACGCCGAACTTCGCGGCGAGCAGCAGCACCGCGACGATCTCGTTGATGCTGGCGAGGCGGCCCGTGTCGAGCTGGCAGTAGTCGGTGGCCCGCGCCTGGAAGAGCTGCTTGAACATCACGCGGTTGTGGCAGTGCTCGCCCGTCGCGACGCGCACGGGCGCGACGCCCTCGCGCACGGCGGCGTGGCCGAGGACGTCGTCGGGCGACGTGGGCTCCTCGATCCACAGCGGGTCGAACCGCTGCAGGGCGCGGACCCACTCGATGGCCTCGGGCACGTCCCACACCTGGTTCGCGTCGATCATCAGCGTGAGGTCCGGGCCGAGCTCCTCGCGCGCGATGCCGAGGCGGCGGACGTCGTCCTCGAGCCGCGCCCCGACCTTGAGCTTCACGTGCCGGTAGCCGGCGTCCACGGCCTCGCGGGTGAGGCGGCGCAGCTTGGCGTCGTCGTACCCGAGCCAGCCGGCCGACGTCGTGTACGCGGGGTAGCCGCGGCGCTCCAGGTGCGCGATGCGCTCGGCCTTGCCGGGCTCGGCGGCACGCAGGATCTCCAGCGCCTCGTCGCGGGTGAGGGCGTCCGAGAGGTAGCGCAGGTCCGCGACGTCGACGAGCTGCTCGGGCGTCATGTCCGCGAGCAGCCGCCACACGGGCTTGCCGGCGCGGCGCCCGGCGAGGTCCCAGGCTGCGTTGAGGACGGCGGCCAGCGACAGGTGGACGACGCCCTTCTCCGGCCCGAGCCAGCGCAGCTGGCTGTCGGCGGTGAGGCCGCGGTACGTGCCGCCCAGGTCGCCGACGACGTCGTCGACGTCCCGCCCCACCAGCCGATCGGCCTGGTGCCGGGCCGCCAGGGCGACGACGTCCGTGCCGCGCCCGATGGTGAACGTCAGGCCGTGGCCGGCCAGCGGCTCGCCCGCGGGGTCGGTGCCGTCGGTGCGCAGGACGACGTAGACGGCCGAGTAGTCGGCGTCGGCGTTCATCGCGTCCGACCCGTCGGCGGTGCGGGAGGTCGGGAAGCGGACGTCGGTGATCTCGACGTCGGTGATGGTGGGCATGCGCACCTCTTCGTGGCGACGGGCAGAAAGATCGGATGACTGAGGCCAACCTAGCGGCAACACGTCGAGAACGGCAACGAACGTGCGGTCGTCCGCGGGGCAAGAGATCCGAGGACTGGGGGCGTCAGGCGCGGGTCGAGCCTCGCTCGACCAGGTGGACGGGGATGGTCACGTGCTCGTGCGGACCGTCGCCGCCGGCCATCCGCTGCTCGAGGAGCCGCACGGCGGTGGCCGCCACGACGTCGTAGCCGGGGTCGACCGAGGTGATCCCCGGCGGGACGAAGCGCGAGACGCCGAGGTTGTCGAAGCCCACCAGCTGGACGTCGTCGGGGACCTGCACGCCTCGCTCGGCGAGGGCGGCCACCGCCCCGAACGCCACGGTGTCGTTGACGGCGAAGACGCCGTCGAACGGCGTGCCGTCGTCGAGCAGCCGGGTGACGGCGTCGTACGCGGCCTCGGACGTGAAGTCCGGCACGGGCGTGACGAGGCGCTCGTCCGCGACGAGCCCGGCCGCGCGGTGCGCCTCGGCCCATCCCGCGCGCCGGTCCGACTCCATGCCGACCGACGCCTCGACGGAGGCGCCGAGGGCGAGCACCCGCCGCGCCCCGCGCTCGAGCAGGTGCGCCGTCGCCAGGCGGGCGCCCTCGACGTTGGCGAGCCGGACGTGGTCGAACTGCTGGGGCACCTCCCGCTCGCCCAGGAGCACGATCGGGGTGGACGTCGGGACCCGGTCGAGCTCGTCGCTGAGCAGGCCGGCCACCGAGAGGAGGACGCCGTCGTACATCCGCAGCCGCGGCATGCTCAGCGACTCCATCTCGCTGCGCGCGTCCGCGCTGGTGCGCTCGACCACGAGGTGCCGGCCGCCGGCCTCGACCAGGGGGGCGATCCGGTCCGCGACCTCGCCGAAGTAGTCGTGGAAGCTGGGCACGATGAGGGCGACCGTGTCCGTGCGTCCGGCGCGCAGGTGCCGGGCGGTGAGGTTCACCTCGTAGCCGAGAGACTCGACCGCCGCGAGCACCCGGTCGCGGGTGGGGTCGCCCACGCGCTTCTTGCCCGTGAGCACGTTCGAGACGGTCATCATCGACACGCCCGCCTCCCGCGCGACGTCGCTCATCGTGACCATGCGCCACCTCCCGGGGTGATCCTGCCAGGCCGTGCGCGGCGGCGTCGTGCCGGCCTTGACGACGCGGTTCCGCCATGTCAGGGTCGGCCCGGATTAACGATAAACCGAGAAGGGCTCGAGGATGCGCTCCGACGATCCGTACGGCTATCTCCTCGTGCACTTCGTGGAGGACCCGGCGGGCCACGGGGAGCGCGTCCACCTCAGCCTCAGCGAGGGCGACGACCCGCTGCGATGGCGTCCGCTCCACGGCGGCGCGCCGGTTCTCGAGACCACCGCCGGCACCACCGGCGTCCGCGACCCGCACGTCGTGCGCCGGCCCGACGGCGAGGGCTTCCACCTCGTCGCCACCGACCTGCGGGTGTGGCGTCCCGCCGGCCCGGACTGGCACGAGTACGCCCGGCACGGCAGCCGGGACGTCGTCGTCTGGGACTCGCCGGACCTCCTGACGTGGTCGGAGCCGCGCCACGTGGCCGTCGCGCCGCCGCACGCAGGCATGGCCTGGGCGCCGGAGGTGTTCCACGACGCGGACACCGGCGTTCTCGTGCTGCACTTCGCGGCGGCCCTCTACGCCCCCGACGACCCGCGGCACGAGGGGCCCTGCGTGCCGCGGATCATGACCGCCACCACCCGCGACCTCCGCACGTTCGCCCCCGCCGAGACGTACCTCGAGCTGCCCGGTGGGGTGATCGACATGACGGCGGTGGCCGTCGGCGACGAGGTGCACCGGTTCGCGAAGCAGGACGACGGCGCGCCGGGGTCGTGGCAGGTCTTCCACCAGGTGGGGTCGTCGTTCTTCCACCCCGCCTTCCGGACGCTCGCGACCGGGCTGGGCCAGGTTTTCGGCCCCGCGGTCGAGGGTCCGCTCGTCTTCCCGACGCACGACGGGAGCCGCTGGTACCTGTGGGTGGACCAGTACGGCCGTCCGCCGCAGGGGTACCGGGCGCTGACCACCACCGACCTCTCGTCCGGACGGTGGGAGCCCGTGCCGGAGGAGGAGCTGCACCTGCCCCCGCACACCAAGCACGGCGCCGTGCTCCCGCTCCGGCGCGGCGAGTGGAGGGGCCTTGCCCGGCTCTGACCAGGACGACGCACCACGAAGGAGACGCATGAGAAGAACGCCCGTGCCGCTCACGCCGGAGGCTGCGGCGTGACCGGCCTCGACCACCGCCGCACCCGGAGCGTCGTCACGCTCACGGACGAGGGGGGCCGCCCTCTCGCGCACGAGGACGTCACGGTGCGCCAGGTGCGCCACGCGTTCGAGTTCGGCTGCGCGGCCTTCGAGGTGGCGGGCGCGGACGCCGGATACCAGGACCTCTGGCTGGGGCTGTTCGACACGGCGACCCTGCCCGTGTACTGGGGGCGCTACGAGCCGCGGCGCGGGGAGACGGCCCTCGCCGACCTCACCGAGGCGGCGCGCTGGTTCGCCGACCGGGGGGTGCGCCTCAAGGGGCACCCGCTCGTGTGGCACACGGTCAAGGCCCCGTGGGTCGACCGCCTGCCGCTGGACGACGCGGAGCGGCTGCTGCGCGAGCGCGTGCGCCGGGAGGTGCGCGACCTCGCCGGCCTGATCGACACGTGGGACGCCGTCAACGAGGTGGTGATCATGCCCCGGTTCACGAACGAGCCCGACGGTGTCCCCAACGCGATCAGTCGCCTGTGCGCACGACTCGGCCGCGTCGAGATGGTGCGGCTGGCGGTCGACGAGGCGCGCGGCGAGGGCACGTCGCCGCGCCTGCTGATCAACGACTTCGACCTGGGGCCCGAGTACGAGCGGCTGATCGAGGAGCTGCTCGAGGCGGGCGTGCGGATCGACGCGATCGGGCTGCAGTCGCACATGCACCAGGGCTTCCGCGGCGCCGACCGGCTGCTCGAGGTCTGCGACCGGTTCGCCCCCTTCGGGCTGCCGCTGCACTGGACCGAGACGACGCTCCTCTCGGGCGACCTCATGCCGGCCGACGTCGAGGACCTCAACGACCACCAGGTCGCCCGGTGGCCGTCCACGCCCGAGGGCGAGGCGCGCCAGGCGGACGACGTGGTGGCGCACTACTCGGCGCTCGTCTCCCACCCGGCCGTCGAGTCGATCACGTACTGGGGTCTCGGCGACGCCGGGGCGTGGCTCGGTGCGCCGGCGGGGCTCGTGCGGGCGGACGGCACGCCCAAGCCGGCCTACGACGCCCTGCGGTCACTGGTGCGCGACGCGTGGTGGACGGGCCCGACGCCGGGGCGCACGGACGCGGCCGGGCGGATCGACGTGGAGGGCTTCGCGGGCAGGTACGAGGCGCGCTGCGGCGCGTCGTCGGCGACGGTCGACCTGGCGGCGGGAGAGCACGCCGTGGAGCTGCGCCTCGCCCCCTGATCCCCGGTGAGACGGGGGTTGACGGGCCCGGAGGCGGGCTCTAGTTTAACGCTAAAATCGCAGACGGACCGGGCAGTCGGACGGTCGGTCGGCTCGGGCGACGTGGCCCGGGGTTCTCGAAGGGGAGACACATGATGGGTGATCTGACACCGCGGGCGCGCCGCCCGTGGCGGGCCGTCCCGGCAGCCGTCGCGGCGTCGTCGCTGCTGCTCCTCGCCGCGTGCAGCGGTGAGTCGGAGGAGGGCGGCGCGGGGCTGGACAACACCGAGGCGTCGATGACCGACTTCGCCGCCGACCAGCAGTTCAAGGCGACGGAGCCCGTCGACTTCTCGATCCTGTGGACCGACTGGCCGGAGCTCCCGATCAAGGACTCCTGGCAGCTCTTCGACGAGATCGAGAAGCGGACCAACGTCACGCTCCAGCCGACCAACATCCCGTTCAGCGACGCCACGGAGAAGCGCAGCCTGCTCATCAGCGCCGGCGACGCCCCCCAGATCATCCCGCTCGTCTACACGGGCGAGGACGCCCCGTTCGTCTCGTCGGGGGCGGTGCTCCCGATGAGCGACTACGTCGACCTCATGCCGAACTTCCAGAAGTACGTCGAGGAGTGGGACCTCGGCGACATGATCGACAACCTCCGCCAGGACGACGGGAAGTACTACATGGTCCCCGGGCTGCAGGAGGTGTCCGTCCCGGTGTTCTCGATGATCATCCGCAAGGACTTGAAGGAGTTCACGGTCTGCGGGGTCTTCGCCGCGTCCATCGCGAAGTTGATGTCACCCGCGCTCGTCTTCAGCGCGAAGGT
>NZ_JBHXAW010000278.1:0-5860 GCF_042726645.1 Isoptericola sp. NPDC060257 | reverse complement strand
AGCGAGAGCGTGGTCGACTTGCCCGCGCCGTTCCTCCCCCGGTGGGGTGCGGCGCCGTCGCGGGGCCGGGTGGTCAGTGACCGTCGTAGTAGCCGGTGTCCTTGGCGCGCTGGAAGGAGCGCTCGATCTCGGCCTCGGCGTCGGAGCGGCCCACCCAGTGGGCGCCCTCGACGGACTTGCCGGGCTCGAGGTCCTTGTAGACCTCGAAGAAGTGCTGGATCTCCAGGCGGTGGAAGTCGGAGACGTCGTCGATGTCCTGCCGCCACGCGGCGCGCTGGTCACCGAGCGGCACGCAGAGCACCTTGTCGTCGCCGCCGGCCTCGTCGCGCATGCGGAACATGCCGAGCGCGCGGCAGCGGATCAGGCAGCCGGGGAACGTGGGCTCCTCCAGCAGCACGAGCGCGTCCAGCGGGTCGCCGTCCTCGCCGAGGGTGCCCTCGATGAACCCGTAGTCGTCCGGGTAGCGGGTCGAGGTGAAGAGCATGCGGTCGAGGCGGATGCGACCGGTCTCGTGGTCGACCTCGTACTTGTTCCGCTGGCCCTTCGGGATCTCGATCGTGACGTCGAACTCCACTGTTCCTCCATGCTCGGGACGTGCTCGGGGAGATGCTTCGGACATGCTCGCTGCGGGCATGCTCGGTGCGGACGCCCTGTCAAAGTGTGCCATGCGCGGGCGCGCCCGCCCGGTCCGGTGCGGCGGCGTCGAACCGCGGACGGACGTGGGAAGATACGCACGGAGCGCGCCACGGGGTCCGGGCTGTGACGATGCTCACGGACGGCTCACGGACAGCTCACGGGGCGCGGGAGGACGACATGGGGTGGCGGGCCAGCGTCGGCGCCACCGTCACGACAGTGGTCGCGCTCTTCGGCGGCTA
Organism: Isoptericola sp. NPDC060257; assembly: GCF_042726645.1. NCBI lineage: Bacteria > Bacillati > Actinomycetota > Actinomycetes > Micrococcales > Promicromonosporaceae > Isoptericola > Isoptericola sp. NPDC060257. The sequence continues at coordinate 4,985 of NZ_JBHXAW010000278.1, read as the reverse complement.
TCTCGTGGCGGACGCCCTCGACGTCGTCCCGGGCATGCTCACCACCGCGCCCCCGCCCGCACCGGCGGCCCCGTTCCCGACGGCGCCCGGCGCCACCACCGGCCCGACCCCCGAGCGCTCGTTGCCCGACCTGCCCTCCGACGCGCCGGAGCCCGCGGCGTCCGCCGTCGGCAGGCTCGTCACCGGGCTGACGAAGGACGACCGCCTGGGCAAGCGGGTGGGCGCCGTCGTCGTCGACGCCGCGTCCGGCGAGACGCTCGGCGCGGCCGCCCCGGACCGGCCGATGATCCCCGCCTCGACGCAGAAGCTCTTCACGGCCGTGGCCGCGCTCGCCGGCCCGGGCGGCGACACGACGCTCCCGACGACGGCGGTGCTCGACGACGAGACACGCCTCGTGCTGGTGGGCGGCGGCGACATGATGCTCGCGGCCGGTTCCGGCGACCCCGACGCGGTGAACGGCCGTGCGGGCCTGGGCGACCTCGCGGACCAGGTGGCCGCGCAGGTGCTGGACGCCGGGCAGGACACGGTGACCCTCGGCCTGGACGACTCGCTGTTCTCGGGCCCGCCCGTGCCCGCCGACGTGCCCGCCGCGGACGTCAGGGACGGCTACACCGCCCCGGTGGCCGCCCTCGCCGTCGACGTCGCACGCACCACGGACGAGGAGTACGCACCGCGCGAGAAGGATCCGGCGTTGGCGGCCGCGCGCACGTTCGCGAAGGCGTTGGAGAAGCGGGGCGTCGCCGTGCGCGGCGAGGTCTCCCGCGAGGAGGCGTCGTCGTCGGCCCGCGAGGTCGGCCGGGTGGAGTCCGCGCCGCTGCGCGACGTCGTCGGCGACATGCTGCGCCGCTCGGACAACACCATCACGGAGGTCGTGGGCCGCATCGTGGCGCTCGACGCCGGCGAGCCGGGCACCGGCACGGCCGCGATCCAGGCCGTGACCGCGCAGGTCGAGGAGCTCGGCGTCGACATGGACGGCGCCAGGCTCGTCGACCTGTCCGGGCTGGGCCGCGGGTCCCGGGCGACGCCCGGCCAGCTCGCCGCGGTGCTGACCCTCGCCGTCGACCCGGACCACCCCGCGCTGCGCGACGTCGCCGACGGCCTCGCCGTCGCGGGCCTGAACGGCACCCTGCACGACCGCTACCCGACGTCGAACCCCGGCCGCGGCTACGTCAACGGCAAGACGGGGAGCCTGCCGAAGGTCACGGGCCTGGCCGGCACCGTCGTCACGGCCGACGACCGGCTCCTGGTGTTCGTGACGCTCGCGGACAAGGTGCCCGAGGGCGGTTCCGCCGGCGCGCGGGTGATCTTCGACAACTTCGCGGGGAAGCTCGCCGACTGCGGCTGCCGGTAGGCCCGGTCGACGCCGGCGGTTCGCCGGCGATGGTTACCGTGGTCCCGTGACCACGCCAGCCCCCGCCGCCGAGCCCCTGCTGGACTGGACGGCGGCGGCCCAGATCGCCGGGCGGCTCGCGCGCCCGGGCGCCACGGCTCCCCGCGACGACCTCGACGCCCTGGTCGCCGGGCTGCGCTCCGCGGCCGGGGACGCCGTCGGGCACGTGCTGGAGGTCACCGGCATGACGCCCGCGGCGCCCCGCGCGGAGGGCGTGCTCGGCGACGTGCACGTGGTGGACCGGGCCGGCTGGGCCCGCGCCAACGCGCAGTCGATGCGGGCCATGACCGACCCCGTGATGGCGGTGCTGGCCGGGCAGATGCCGGCCACGTCGTCGGCGGTGCGGCTGGCCGGGGCGGCGGAGGTCGGAGGCCTGCTCGCGCTGCTCTCGGGCCGCGTGCTCGGGCAGTTCGACCCGTATGGCGCCGGCCACGCCCCCGGCCACGGCCGGCTGCTCCTCGTGGCGCCCAACGTGCTGCAGGTCGAGCGGGCGCTCGGGCTGCGCCCCCGGGACTTCCGGCTGTGGGTGTGCCTGCACGAGCAGACGCACGCCCTCCAGTTCGCCGCGGCGCCGTGGCTCGCCGACCACCTGGTGGGGCGCGTCGGCGACCTGATGAGCGGCGTCACCCGCGGCTCGGTCGCGATGGCGCACGCCCCGCTGCGGGAGAAGGCCGCGGTGGTCGGCCGCACCGTCCTGCGGGCGGTGCGCGGCGAGCTCGTCACCCCGCTCGACGGCATCCTCGGCCCCGAGCAGCGGCGCGAGCTCGAGGAGATCACCGCCGTCATGGCCCTGCTCGAGGGGCACGCCGACGTGATGATGGACGCCGTCGGCCCGCGCGTCGTGCGCTCCGTGCGCACCATCCGCGCCCGGTTCGAGAAGCGGCGCGACGGCGAGGGGGCGCCCGCGCTGGACGTCGTGCTGCGGCGCGTGCTCGGCATGGACGCCAAGCTCGCGCAGTACCGCGACGGCGCAACGTTCGTGCGGGCCGTCGAGGAGCGGGTCGGGCGGGACGGGCTCAACGCCGTCTGGTCGGGGCCCGGGTTCCTGCCGTCCGCCCGCGAGATCGCCGACCCGCGCGCCTGGGTCCGTCGCGTGCACGGCTGACGACGGGCGGACGACGACATGCCCCGCGTCGACCCGGCGCTCGCGGCGGCCCGCGCGGCCGTGCGGGCCGAGCTCGGCGACCTCGCGCGCGACGGCGGGCTGTCGGCGGGCGACCTGGTGCTCGTCGCCTGCTCCGGCGGCGCGGACAGCCTCGCGCTGGCGGCGGCCGCGGCGCTCGAGGGACCGCGCGTGGGCCGTTCGGTGCGCTCGGCGGGGTTCGCGGTGCGGGTCGGGGCGGTCGTCGTGGACCACGGGATGCAGGCGGGCTCGGACGCCGTGGCGGCCACGGCGGCCGCGCGCTGCCGCGACCTCGGCCTCGACCCGGTGCTGGTACGTCGCGTCCGGGTGGGCGCCGGCCCCGGCGCGGCCGGTCCGGAGGCCGCGGCCCGCGACGCCCGGTACGCCGCGCTCGACGGCGTCGCCGAGGAGACCGGGGCCGTCGCCGTCCTGCTCGGCCACACGCTCGACGACCAGGCGGAGTCCGTGCTGCTCGGGCTGGCGCGGGGGAGCGGGGCGCGGTCGCTGGCGGGGATGCCCCGGCGCCGGGGCCGCTACCGCCGGCCGTTCCTCGGCCTGCGCCGCGCACAGACCGAGGCCGTGTGCGCCGCAGTCGGCGTCCACTTCTGGACCGACCCCACCAACCTGATGCCCGACGGCGCGGAGGGCGTCGACGGCGAGAGCGGCGCCGCCGTGCCGGCCCGCACGCGGGTGCGGGCCGCCGTCGTGCCGGTGCTGGAGGACGCGCTGGGGCCGGGCGTCGTCGAGTCGCTCGCGCGCACCGCCGGCCAGCTGCGCGCCGACGCCGACGCGCTCGACGCCCTGGCCGCCGACCTGCTCGCCGCGGCCACCCTTCCCGCCGGCGAGCCGTCAGAGGCCCGGCCCACCGGAGCACGCCAGGTCCCTGGCAGCACCCTGGTGCTCGACGTCGGTCCCCTCGCGGAGGCGCACGCCGCGCTGCGCCGGCGTGCCCTGCGGTCGGCGGCGCTGGCCGTCGGCTGCCCGCCCGGCGCGACGACGGCGCGGCACGTGGACGCCCTCGACGCGCTCGTCGTCTCGTGGCGTGGGCAGGGAGACGTCCACCTGCCGGGCGACGCCCGAGCGCTCCGCGCGTGTGGCAGGCTCTACCTGCGCCCCGCCGAGCCGCACCCCGCCGGGGCGGCGCACCCCCCAGACCCAACCCCGCCCCTCGAGGAGTGACCGTGGACCAGTCGGACGTCGAAGGCGACCTCGCCAACATCCTGCTCACCGAGGAGCAGATCGGCAGCAAGCTCGACGAGATCGCCGCACGGATCGACGCGGACTACGCGGGCCAGGACCTGCTGCTCGTCGGCGTCCTCAAGGGCGCCGTCATGGTGATGGCGGACCTCGCGCGTCGCCTGCACCACCCGGTGCAGATGGACTGGATGGCGGTGTCCTCGTACGGGTCGGGCACCAAGTCCTCCGGCGTCGTGCGCATCCTCAAGGACCTCGACGCCGACCTCACGGGCCGCAACGTGCTCATCGTCGAGGACGTCATCGACTCCGGGCTCACGCTCTCGTGGCTCGTCGCGAACCTGCGGTCCCGCGGCCCGGCGTCGGTGGAGATCGCGACCATGCTCCGCAAGCCCGACGCCGCGAAGGTGGACGTCGACGTGCGCTACGTCGGCTTCGACATCCCGAACGAGTTCGTCGTCGGCTACGGCCTCGACTACGCCGAGAAGTACCGCAACCTGCCGTTCGTCGGCACGCTCGCGCCGCACGTCTACAGCTGACGAGCGCCGTCGCGCCCTGGGCGAACACCCACGGTTCGTCCACACTCGGCGTGTAGCGTCGTGAACCACACGTTGCCCGACGGAAGGGAAGCGGGGAACCGTCCCCGTCGCCGATGAACATCAAGAAGATCCTGAGCGGCCCGATCATCTGGATCGTGGTCGGCCTGCTGCTCGTCTCGCTGGCCTTCAGCGCGTTCAACACCGAGCGGGTGTCGCGGATCGAGACCTCCCAGGGGCTCGAGCTGCTCGCCGGCGACACCGTCGACCACGCCCTCGTCGTGGACGGGGAGCAGCGCGTCGAGCTGGAGCTGAGCGAGAAGTACGTCACCGGCGCGGGCACCGAGAGCGAGCAGGACCACGGCACGAAGGTCGAGTTCTTCTACGTCGAGCCGCAGGGCGACGCCGTCGCGACGGCCGTCGAGAAGGCGGACCCCCCGAAGGGCTTCGACTCCGAGAACCCGCAGCCCAGCTTCTGGAGCTCGATCCTCGGGTTCCTCATCCCGTTCCTGCTCATCGGCGTCGTGTTCTGGTTCATTCTGTCGAGGGCGCAGGGCGGCGGCCGCAACGGCGTCATGGGCTTCGGCAAGTCCAAGGCCAAGCTGATCAGCAAGGACATGCCCCAGGTGACCTTCGCCGACGTCGCGGGCGTGGACGAGGCGGTCGAGGAGCTCCACGAGATCAAGGAGTTCCTCGAGGACCCGGCGAAGTTCCAGGCCGTGGGCGCCAAGATCCCCAAGGG
>NZ_JBHXAW010000277.1:0-5869 GCF_042726645.1 Isoptericola sp. NPDC060257 | reverse complement strand
GGTCGCTTGCCGGAAGGCGTGCTTGCGCACCGACCTGGAGGAAGCCCATGACTGCTCGTCCCGTCCCGACCGTCGCCGACCGCCCGCTCGAGGGGCGGGTCGCGCTCGTCACGGGCGGTGCCCGCGGCCTGGGCGCGGCGTACGTCCGCGCCCTGCACGCGGCGGGCGCCGCCGTCGTCGTCGCGGACGTGCTCGACGACGAGGGTGCGGCCCTCGCGGCCGACCTCGGCGACCGGGCTCGGTCCGTCCGCCTCGACGTGACGGACGAGGCGGGGTGGGCGGCGGCGGTCGAGGCCACGGTCGAGGCGTTCGGGGGCCTGGACGTGCTCGTGAACAACGCGGGCATCGCCAACTCCGCCCCCATCGAGCACTACTCGACGGCCAAGTGGGACGCCGTCATCGCGGTCAACCTCACGGGCACCTTCCTGGGCTGCCGCACGGCGGTGCCGGTGATGAAGGCCGCCGGGGGCGGGTCGATCGTCAACGTGTCGTCGGTCGAGGGGCTGCGGGGCGGCGAGCGGCTGCACGGCTACGTGGCGTCGAAGTTCGGCGTGCGGGGGCTGACCAAGTCGCTCGCCGTCGAGCTGGGCCGGGACGGGATCCGGGTGAACTCGGTGCACCCGGGCCTGGTCCGGACGGACATGACGACACGCATCGACACCGACGCCGTGCCGATCCCGCTCGGGCGCGCGGCTGTGCCGGACGACGTGGCGGGCGCCGTGGTGTTCCTCGCGAGCGACGCGTCGGCGTACCTCACGGGCGCGGAGCTCGTCGTGGACGGTGGCCTCACCGCGGGCGTCTGAGGGCCCCCGGGCCCCCGCCGAGCGGGCCGGACGTCACGGCACTGCAACATTCTGAAGAATGTCTCGCCAGGGCATACCGGCCAGTCGGTTTATCGGCTAGCGTGGCACCACCCGACACGAAGAGGTGCCGATGTCCCGCCGTATCCCCGCGTCCCCCGCGACAGCGCACAGCCCCGCAGCCCGCCCGCGACTTGAGGTCTCCGGCCTCACCGTGACCTTCGGCGGCCTCACCGCCCTCGACGGCGTCGACCTCACGGTGGGCGACCCGTCGGCCGGGGCCGATCAGGGCGCCGAGACCGTCGCCCTGATCGGTCCGAACGGCGCGGGCAAGACCACCGTCTTCAACGCGGTGTGCGGCCTGGTGCGCCCGTCCGCAGGGGAGATCCGTCTCGACGGGCGCCCCGCGCCCGCGTCCCCGTCCCGGCTGCTCGAGCGCGGGCTCGCGCGCACGCTCCAGGGGCTCGGCCTCTTCGCCGGGCTCACGGTGCTCGAGAACGTCCTGGTGCCGGTGGCCGGGAATGCCGGCGCCTCCGACGCCGCGGGGGCCGCGCTCGCGCGGCTCGGCCTGACCGGCGACGCCGGGACCGCGGTCGACGCCCTGCCCTACCCCGTGCGCAAGCGGGTGGCGCTCGCCCGCGCGCTCGTGGCGCGGCCGCGGCTCCTGCTGCTCGACGAGCCCGCGGGCGGCCTCGGGGCCGACGACGTGGAGGCGCTCGTCGACGTCGTGCGCGACGTCGTGGCGGACGGCTGCGCGGTGCTCCTGGTGGAGCACCACGTCGACTTCGTCATGGCCGTGGCCGACCGGGTCGTCGTGCTCGACTTCGGGCGCGTCGTCTCGAGCGGCACGCCCGAGGAGGTCCGCGCCGACCCCGCCGTCGAGGCGGCCTACCTCGGGCTGGAGGCAGCGTGAGCCCCGCCCTGGCCGTCGAGGGCCTGACCGTCGGCTACGCGGGCGCGCCCGTGCTCGACGGTCTCGCGCTCGCCGTCGCCCCCGGCGAGGTGGTCGCCCTCCTCGGCGCGAACGGCGCCGGCAAGACGACCCTGCTCCGGGCGCTCTCCGGCCTCACGGCGCCGCGCGCGGGCCGCGTGCTGCTCGACGGCGCCGACCTCACCGACCTGAGCGTCGAGGACCGCGCCCGGCGAGGGCTGGCCCAGGTCCCCGAGGGGCGGAGCGTCGTGACCGAGCTGACCGTCGACGAGAACCTCCACCTCGGCGCCCTGTGGTGCCATCCCGGCCGCGCCGCCCGGCGGGCCGCCGTCGCCCGCACCTACGACCTGTTCGAGCCGCTCGCGCGCCGCCGCTCCAGCCTGGGGCACCAGCTCTCCGGCGGCGAGCGGCAGATGCTCGCGCTCGGCCGCGCCCTGCTCGCCCGCCCGCGCGTGCTGCTCCTCGACGAGCCGTCGCTCGGCCTCGCGCCGCGCGTCGTCGCGCAGCTCATGGGGGTACTGCGCGCCACGGCGCGGGAGACCGGCCTGACGGTGCTGCTCGCGGAGCAGAACGTCACCAGCGCCCTGTCGATCGCGGACCGGGGCGTCGTGCTGAGCCTCGGCGCGGTGGTGGTCGACGCCCCCGCCGCCGAGCTCGCCGGCGACCCCGCCCTCCGCCACGCCTACCTGGGCTTCTGACCGGCTACCGACCGGTCCCGACCGGCACCCGACCTGCGTCCCCGAGAGAGGCTCCCCATGGACCGACTCGTCTTCCTCCTCGCCACCGGGCTCGCCCGGGGGCTCGTCGTCGCGCTCTTCGCGCTGTCCCTCGTGATCGTCTGGCGCGCCGCACGCCTCGTGAACTTCGCCCAGGCCGCGGTCGCCACCGTCGCCGTCTTCGCGGCGTTCGCCGTCACCGGCGCGACGGGGTCCTTCTGGGCGGGGCTGGCCGCCGCGCTCCTCGCCGGGGCCGCGCTGAACGCCGCCGTGGAGCGCGGCCTGATGCGCCGGGTGCCGTCGGGCAGCCCGCTGCCCGGGATGATCGTCGCCATCGGGCTCGTCATGGTGCTGCAGTCCGCCCTCGGGATCGCCTTCGGCCCCCGGCACCGGCCGATGGCCGCACCGTTCGACGAGCGCCCCTTCGTCGTCGGCGGCGTGCCCCTGCTCTCGCCGTACGACCTGTTCGTGCTGGCCGTGGCGCTGGCGGTGGTCGGGCTCCTCGCGTGGCTCTTCAACGGCACGTCGCTGGGACTGCAGCTGCGCGCGTCCGCGGCGGCGCCCGAGGTGTCGCGCCTGCTGGGCGTGCGCGTGCCGCGCATGGTCACCCTCGGCTGGGCGCTCTCGGGCGCCGTCGCCGCCCTCGCGGCGCTCCTGCTCGTGCCCACCGAGCTCGGCCTCAACGCGCACTCCGCCGACCTGCTCTTCGTGCACGCCTTCACCGTCGCCGTCCTGGGCGGGCTCGACTCGCCGACCGGGGCCCTGGTCGGCGGCGTCCTCGTGGGGGTGCTCGTCAGCCTCGTCACCGGGTACCTCGGCGCCGGCGTCGCCCCGCTCGCCGTCCTCGCCCTGCTCACGCTCGTGCTGCTGGTGCGGCCCGGCGGGATCTTCGCGGCCGCCCAGGTGCGTGCCGCATGACCGCTACGAGACCCGCCGAGACCGAGGAGACCGTCGTGCGCGACGCGCGCCGCCCGGAACCGCGGCCCGTCGGCCGCCTCACGCCCACCCAGCGGATCCTGCTGCGCGCGGTCGTGCTCACGCTGCTGGCGGTCGCGGCGACGTTCCTGCTCGACCCGTACCGCAACTACCAGCTCGCCGTCGTCGCCGCGACGTTCTGCGCGACGGCGGGCCTCACGCTCCTCGTCGGCCTCACGGGCCAGCTCTCCCTCGGGCACGCCGTGCTCATGGCCGCGGGCGGGTACGGGTACGCCCTCACCGTGAACGCGGCGTCCGGCGCCGGCCTCGACGGCGACGGCGCGGCCGGCGCCGCGCGCGTCGTCCTGGGGCTGGTCGGGGCTCTGCTCGCCTCCGGCGCGCTGGGCGGGCTGCTCGGCCTCGCCGGCGCCCGCCTGCGCGGGCCCTATCTGGCGGGGCTGACGCTCGCCATGGTCGTCGCGCTGCCGGCCCTCACCGCGCAGGTGCCGGCGCTCGGCGGCGACCAGGGGCTGGCCGTCCCGTTCGAGGGCGTGCCCGAGGCGCTGTCCCGCCTGATCGCCCTGGAGCAGTGGCACGCCTGGGTGGCGATCGTCGTGGCCGCGCTCGCCGTCACGCCCCTCGCGGTGCTGCGCTCCGGCCGCGCGGGCCTGCGCATGCGCGCCGTGCACGGCGACGAGACCGCCGCCCGGCTCTCCGGGGTGTCGCCGGCGCGGGTCAAGGTGGGCGCGTTCGTCGCGAGCTCGCTCGCCGCCGGGCTCGGCGGCGCCGCCCTGTGCCTCGTCACCCAGTCGGTCGGCCCCGGCCGCTACGACCTCGCGTTCTCGCTGCTCCTCGTCGTGGCCGCCGTCGTCGGCGGGCTCGGCAGCCTCGGCGGCGCGGCCGCCGGGGCTGCGCTCGTCGTGCTGCTGCCGTGGCTCGTCGACACCGTCACCGGCGCCGTCGGCGTCCCCGCCGACCTCGAGCAGCGGCTGTCCGGCAACCTCGCCGTGCTGGTCTTCGGCGCCCTGCTGATCGTCGTGACCCTGGCCTGGCCGGGCGGGCTCGCCCGCGCCGCGGCCCGCCGTCGGCCACGCCCCGCACGACCCCGTCCCCGCGGCCGCACCGACGCGCCCGCGACACCGCCCCCAGCGTCACAACCACTCGAGAGGTGATCCCCATGCGGAACCCCCGCACCGCCACCGCCGGTACGACTGCCGGCGTCGCCGCGGCGTCCGTCGCGTGCCTGGCCCTCGCCGGCTGCAGCACTCCCGCCGCGGCGGCCCCCGGCATCAGCGACGACACCGTCACGGTCGGCACGCACCAGCCGCTGACGGGCCCGGCCGCCGCCGGGTACGCGTCGATCTCGGCCGCCACGAAGGCGTACTTCGAGTACGTCAACGCGCACGGCGGCGTCCACGGCCGCTCCATCGAGTACGTGGTCAAGGACGACGGGTACAACCCGGCGAACACCCAGACCGTGGTCCGCGAGCTGGTGCAGGAGGACCAGGTGTTCGCCCTGCTCGGCGGCCTCGGCACGCCGACGCACTCGTCCGTGCTCGACTACCTCGACCAGAACGACGTGCCCGACCTCTTCGTCGCGTCCGGCAGCACGATGTGGGACGACCCCGAGGGGCACCCGAACACGTTCGGCTTCAACGCCGACTACGTGGTCGAGGGCGCCGCGCTCGCGCGGTACACCGCCGACGAGCACGCCGGCAGCAAGGTCTGCGTCTTCGGGCAGGACGACGACTTCGGCGAGGAGTTCCTCGAGGGCGTGGAGCTCGCCCTCGGCGCGGACGGCGTCACCGCCCACGAGTCGTACTCGACGTCGAACCAGGACGTCACCGCGCAGATGGGCGCCCTCCAGGCCGCCGGGTGCGAGGACGTGCTCCTCGCCACGGTGAACGGCTTCACGGCGCTCGCGGTCGGCACGGCCGCGAAGATGGGCTGGAGCCCGCGGTGGCTGGCGTCGTCGTCGGGCGGCGACTACCCGACGCTCGTCGAGCTGCTGGGCGAGGACGTGGCGCCCGCCCTGCTCGAGGGCTTCGTCAGCGCGAACTACCTGCCCTTCGGGCCGGACGGCGAGTGGGTCGAGCTGTTCGAGCAGATCAACGACGAGTACAACGACGGCGCGCGCTTCGACGGCAACACCGTGTACGGCATGAGCGTCGGCTACCTGTTCGCCGAGGCGCTCGCCGAGGCGGGCGAGGACCCGACACGCGAGAGCCTGGTCGAGGCCGTGGAGTCGGGCCGGCTCGAGGGCAACGGCATCCTGCCGCTCATGTTCGGCCCGGACGACCACTCCGCGTTCGACGGCGTCGGCATCACCGTCGTTGCCGACGGCGTGCAGGACTACGTCGGCGCCACCTACGCCGTCGGGGACGGGAAGGTCACCGAGGTGGAGCCGCAGCCGGTGGAGCTGCGAGGAGGCGGCGTCCCCGCCTCGTAGCCTCGCCGCCGCCCCGCCGTCGTGGGCGCGCGTCTGGCGCTATCCGAGGACCGGATAG
>NZ_JBHXAW010000276.1:0-5903 GCF_042726645.1 Isoptericola sp. NPDC060257 | reverse complement strand
GACGGTCACCTCGCCGCCCTCCTCGAGCGCGACCAGGGTCTGCCACCGGTCGTCCCCCTCGACGAACACCAGCGTCCCGTCGATGCCGTCCAGCACCCACCGGCGGTGCCCCGCGCCGAGCACGCCCGTCTCCTCGCCGAGGAACGCGTCGTCGGGCCGCGCCGCGAGCAGCACGGCACGCACCCGTTCCTCGACCGCGAGGTCGGCCTCGGTCACGACGGACCCGTCGAGCTTGTGGTCCCGCGCCAGCTCCCGCGCGTGCGCGAAGTACCGCAGCCCGAGCTCGGCGCCGGAGAGCGCCGCCGCGAGGGCGAGGTCGAGGTCGAGGTCCCCGGGCAGGTCACGCACGTCCATGGCCGCAGCATGCCCGATCGACGCAGATCACCCGGCCCCTGCCCATGCCGCGGCGTCGACCCGCACGTAGGCTCGGGAAGGACCCGTGCTCCCCGTGACGACGGCATGACGACGGCACCCGAGAAGAACTCCAGGGGCGACATGATCGAAGCACACGGCCTGACCAAGCGCTACGGACCCAAGCTCGCGGTGGACGACGTGACGTTCACCGTGCGGCCGGGCACGGTCACGGGCTTCCTCGGCCCGAACGGCGCCGGCAAGTCCACCACGATGCGGATGATCATGGGCCTGGACCGGCCGACGACCGGCCGGGTCACCGTGAACGGCAGCCCCTACGCGCAGCACTCCCGGCCGCTGGCCGAGGTGGGCGCGCTGCTCGAGGCGAAGGCGGTGCACCCGGGGCGCACGGCGCGCCAGCACCTGCAGGCGCTCGCCGCCACGCACGGGATCGCGCCGGCGCGGGTGGACGAGGTGGTCGAGCTCACCGGCCTCTCGGCGGTGGCCCGCAAGCGCGTCGGCGGATTCTCCCTCGGCATGGGGCAGCGTCTCGGCATCGCGGTGGCGCTGCTGGGCGACCCGCGCACGCTCATCCTCGACGAGCCCGTCAACGGCCTCGACCCGGAGGGCGTGCTGTGGGTGCGCAACCTCGCCCGCTTCCTGGCGGGCGAGGGCCGCACGGTGTTCCTGTCCAGCCACCTCATGAGCGAGGTGGCGCTCACCGCCGACCACGTCATCGTCATCGGGCGGGGGCGGATCCTCGCGGACATGCCGGTGCAGCAGCTGGTCGACGGTGCCTCCCGCCGCCTCGTGCGGGTGCGCTCGCCGCAGGCCACCGACCTCGCAGAAGTCCTGCGGCGCGAGGGCGGCGACGTCGCCCCGGCCGACGACGGCGTCCTCGAGGTCACCGGCGTCGAGGCCGCCCGGGTGGGCGAGCTCGCCGCCGCGGGCGGCGTCGTCCTGTACGAGCTGACCCCGGTGTCCTCCACCCTCGAGGAGGCCTACCTCGAGCTCACCGCCGACTCGGTCGAGTACCAGGCCGAGGCCCTGGACGACGCCGCCCCGGCGACGGCTGCCGGGACCGGCGCGACGACGGACGGAGCGCCTCGATGACCGCCACACCCGCCCGCGAGACCGCGCCGGCCGTCGTCGTGCACCGCGTGACCTTCGGCCGCGTGCTGCGCGGCGAGTGGATCAAGTTCCGCACCCTGCGCTCCACGGTATGGACCGTGGTGATCACGGCCGTCGTCATGGTGGGGCTGGCGCTCATGATGGCCGCGATCATGCGCGTGGCCGCCGACACCCCCGAGATGTCCGAGGGCATGTCGCAGGACCCGGGGCTCCAGGCGATCGGCCTCACCGGCACGACGATCGTGACGTTCGGCTACTCGTTCGGCGCGCTGGCCGTGGGCGTGCTCGCGTCGCTGATCGTCACCAGCGAGTACTCCACCGGCACCGTGCGCTCGACGTTCGCCGCCGTGCCGCGCCGGCTGCCCGTGCTCTGGGCCAAGCTGGTCGTCATCGTGCTGACCACCGCCGTGGTGGTCGCCGTCGCGCTCGCGATCGCGTACGTCGCGACCGCGCCGCTGCTGGACGAGGCCGGGCTGAGCGTCGACCTGTCCGACGGCGAGCAGGTGCGCGCGCTGGCGGGCTGCGTGCTCTACCTGGCGACGGTGGCCGCGTTCGCGCTCGCCGTCGGCACCCTGATGCGGCACAGCGCGGGCGCGATCTTCACGATCGTCGCCCTCTTCTTCGTGGTGCCGCTGATCTTCAACATCGTCGTCCAGGCCACCGACGCCGCGTGGACGGACTGGGTGAACAAGCTGCTGCCCAGCGTCGCCGGGGAGCGGATCATCTCCCGCGGCATGGAGACGGACGCGCTGCTCGACCCGTGGGTCGGCTACGCCGTCCTCGTCGGGTACACCGTGGTGCTGCTCGTCGCCGCGGCGATCACGCTCAAGCGCCGGGACGCCTGACCGCCGCCCACCACGATCAGGCGGGGTCGGTGCCCGCCTGGCGACGGGCGACGGCGGCGGCCTCCTCCGCCGCCTCCGCCTTCTCCGCGGCGCGCGCCGCGGCCCGCTCGGCCTTCTCTGCCTTGCGCACCACGCGCGAGTCGCGCTTGGTCCCGCGGCGCTCCTTGCGGCGCTCGATGAGCTCGTAGAGCACGGGCACCACGAACAGCGTGAGCAGCGTCGAGGAGATGAGCCCGCCGATGACCACCAGCGCCAGCGGCTGGCTGATGAACGACCCGCCGCCAGTGAGCCCGATCGCCATCGGCGTCAGCGCGAAGATCGTCGCCAGCGCCGTCATGACGATGGGGCGCAGACGCTTGCGGGCGCCCTCGCGCACGGCCTCGTCCAGCGACCGGGGGTGCCCGTGCGCCGGGTCCCGGTACTGGTTGATGAGGTCGATGAGCACGATCGCGTTCGACACCACGATGCCGACGAGCATCAGCACGCCGATGAGCGCCGGGACGCCCAGCGGGGTGTCGGTGGCGAGCAGGGCCAGCAGCGCGCCGGTGGCCGAGAACGGCACCGAGACCAGCAGGATCAGCGGCTGCACCAGCGACCCGAAGGTCGCGACCATCACCAGGTAGACGATGGCGATCGCGGCCACGAGGGCCAGGCCCAGGTCGGAGAACGCGTCGGCCTGGTCCGCCGCGACGCCGCCGATCTCGACGGTCGCGCCGGCGGGCAGGTCGAGGTCGTCCGTCGCGGCCGTGATGTCGGCGCTGAGCGTGCCGACGTCCTGCGTCTCGGGCGTCACCGACACGGTCGCGGACCGCTGGCCGTCGGTGCGGGAGATCGACGTCGGCACGTCGACCTTCTCGACCGTCGCGACGTCGGTGAGCGGCACCATGCCGGCGGCGGTCGGGACCTCGAGGTCCTCGATCTCGGCCTGGGTGGCGGGGGCGTCGCCGGTCTTCACGACGACGTCGATCGGGCCGTCGCCGAGGTCCACCTCGCCGGCGGTCTGCTCCGGGTCCATCGCGCCCGACACGATGCCGGACACCTGGGTCTCGGTCAGGCCCGCCTCGGCGGCCTTCTCGCGGTCGACGGACACCTGCACGACCTGCTGCGCGGCGGAGAGGTCGTTGGTCACCTCGGCCACGCCGTCCAGGTCGGACACCGCGTCGGTGACCTGCTGGGCCGCGGACTCGAGGTCGTCGCTGTCGTGCGCCTGCACGACGAGGTCCACGGTGGTGGAGCCGAAGCCGGAGTCCCCGCCGGAGACGCTGACCTCGGTCGTGACGCCGGTGTCGGCCAGCGGCTCGACGGCGTCGCGGATCTCGCTCTGCGCCTGGACGCCGTCGGCGTCGGCGTCGGCGTCGAGGGTGATCGCGAAGGTGGCCTGCGGCGCGGACCCGCCGCCCATGAACGCGGCCATCGCGGCGTCGCCGGAGCCGACCGTGGTCTGCACGCTCTCGACGGCGTCGACGCCGGCCAGGGCGTCCTCGACCTCGCCCGCCGCGGCGTCCTGCGCCTCGAGGGACGCGCCGGTCTCGAACGTCTGCGTCACGGTGACGGTGTCCTGGCCGGAGTCCCCGATGAAGTTGGTCTCCAGGCGGGGCACCAGCGCGAGCGTGCCGCCGAGGACGGCGACCGCGACGACGAGGGTGACCCACGGGTGGCGCAGCGCGGCCCCGAGGCTGGGCACGTACGCGCGCTGCCACAGCCCGCGGCGCTCCTTGGCCTCGGCGGCCTCGCGGACGCGCTCCGCCTCGGCCGGGTCCGTGGCGACGGCGGGCGCCTTGACGAACCAGTACGCGAGCACGGGCACGATCGTCAGCGCCACGACCAGCGACGCGAGCATCGCGATCGCGACCGTCATCGCGAAGGGCCGGAACAGCTCGCCCACCATGCCGCCGACCAGCGCGATCGGGAGGAAGACGGCGACCGTGCTGATGGTCGACGCGGTGATCGCGCCGCCCACCTCGCGCACGGCGGTGAGGATGGCGGCCTTCTTGTCCTCGCCGTACGACAGGTGTCTCTTGATGTTCTCGATGACCACGATGGCGTCGTCGACGACGCGGCCGATCGAGATCGTCAGGGCGCCCAGCGTGAGGATGTTGAGCGTGTAGCCCGTGGCGTTCATGACCACGAAGGTCACGGCCAGCGACAGCGGGATCGACACGGCCGACACGAGGGTGGAGCGCAGCGAGACGAGGAACACGAGGATGACGATCACGGCGAACAGCAGGCCGAGCCCGCCCTCGGTGGCGAGGCCCTCGATGGACTCCTCGATGAACGGCGCCTGGTCGAACACGACGGCGGTGGTGACCCCGGCGTCCTCGAGTTCGGGCTTCAGGTCGTCCATCGCGTCCTGGACGGCGTGGGAGACGTCGACGGTGTTGCCGTCCGGGGTCTTGGTGATGGCGACGCCCAGCGAGGACTCGCCGTCGAGCCGGGAGTGCGACGTCGCCTCGACCGGCACGACCTTCACGGTGGCCACGTCGGCGAGCGTCACGGGCTCGGAGGCGGCCGGGGTCTGCGGGGCGGTGGCGCCCTCGGCGCCCTGCGCGGGGTCCTGCGCGGAGCCGTCGGCCGCGGGCGGGGCGCCCGTGCCGTCGCCGACCTCGCCGGTGGTGCCGCCGGTCGCGTCGCCCGCGCCCGTCGTCGCGCCCGCGGCGGCCGGGTCGGGCACGAGCGGCAGCGCCTTGAGCTCCTTGACGCTGTCGATGCTGGAGCCGGCCTGGACGGAGTAGGTGACGTCGTCGTCGGTGATGGTGCCCGCCGGGAGCACCACGCCGTTGTCCTTGAGCACGTCGGCGACGTCCTGCGTCGTGAGGCCCGCCTCGGCGAGCTTCTTCGTCTTGACGTCGACCAGCACCTGGTCGGTCTCGCCGCCGGTGACGGCGACGGAGCGCACGCCGTCCAGGTCCTCGAGCGCGGGCACGACGACGCTGTCGACGGTGTCCGCGAGCGCCGCGGCGTCCACGTCCTCGTCCGTGTCCTGGCTCGCGGCGGCCGCGAGCTGGATCACGGGCAGGTCGTCGAGCGAGCCCGTGACGACCTGCGGCTCGACGTCCTCCGGGAGCTGGGACTGGATGCGGGTGACGGCGGTCTGGAGCCGCTGGGTGGCCGCGTCCATGTCGGTGCCGTACTCGAACTGCACGGTGGTGACCGAGCTGCCGGTGGACGCCGTCGAGCCGACGGACTCGATGCCCTCGACGGACTGCGCGGCGGCCTCGAGCGGCTCGGTGACGCGCTGCTCGACGACCTCCGGCGACGCGCCCGGGTAGGTCGCGACGACCGCGCCCGCCGGGAGCTCCAGGGACGGGATGAGCTCCTGCTTGAGGGAGCCCAGGCTCATCGCCCCGAAGACGAAGATCGCGATCGTCGCGAGGGCGACGACGGCGCGGTTCGCCAGGGACAGGCGGGCAAGTCGGAACACGCTCACTCCAGACGGGCGGTCGGCAGGTGGGGCACGACTCCGCTGTCGTGACGCTTGGGCTGAACGGACGATACGCCGCCCGAGTTCCCCGGCACATCGTCCGAAAGTCGGACGGCGGCCCACGGAGAGCCGAAGGGCGCCGGGCGGTGCTCCGC
>NZ_JBHXAW010000275.1:0-5919 GCF_042726645.1 Isoptericola sp. NPDC060257 | reverse complement strand
ACGTTGCCCGACCCGTCGGCCAGCGGCACCTTCCAGTTCGGGTACTCCTGGTCGGTGCCGGGCTGGTTCTGCGTGCGGCGCTCGCCGACCGCGTCGGTGAGCTGCACGCCGACGAGGGCGGCGGGCGTCTTGCGCAGGTACCGGTGCAGCCCCTCGACGATCTCGCGCTCGGACGGGTGCTCGGAGACCAGCCCACGCACGGCGAGGGCCAGCACCGCCTGGTCCCGCTCGGTGCGGGCGGCGGCGCGCAGCTCCTGCGCGTCGTCGGCGAGCAGCCCGAGGCGTTCGCGCAGGTCGACGTGCTCCCCCGCGAGGTACCCGGCTGCGGGCGGCATGTCGTGCGTGCCGACCGTCGCGAGCGACGCGCGCCGGTACTTCTCGGGCTCCAGGGGGCGGCCGTCCTCCTTCTCGAACCACAGCACGGAGGTGCCGAGCACGCCGCGGTCGGCGAGCTCGTCGCGCACCCACGGCTCGAAGACGCCGAGGTCCTCCCCCACGACGACGGCGCCCGCGCGGTGCGCCTCCAGGCACAGGATGCCGAGCAGCGCCTCGTGGTCGTAACGCACGTACGCGCCGTCGGCCGGCGAGGAGCCCTCGGGCACCCACCACTGCCGGAACAGGCCGAGCACGTGGTCGACCCGCAGCGCGCCGGCGTGCCGCAGCACGGTACGCAGCATGTCGCGATACGGGGCGTAGCCGGCGCGCGCCAGCGCCCGCGGGTTCCACGGCGGCTGCGACCAGGCCTGGCCCTGCTGGTTGTACATGTCCGGCGGGGCGCCCACGGAGACGCCGCGGGCGAGGACGTCGCGGTGCGCCCACGCGTCCGCGCCCTGCGGGTGGGCGCCGACGGCCAGGTCGTGCATGATGCCGATCCGCATCCCCGCCTCGCGGGCCACGCGCTGGGCGGTCTGCTTCTGCTCGTCGGCCACCCACTGCAGCCACACGTAGAACTCCACGCGCTCGGCGAGCTGCTCGCGCAGCGCGGCGACCGCCGGAGACGCCGGGTCCCCGAGCTCGTCCGGTCGCGGACGGGAGCCGAGGTGCTCGACGATCGCGCACCACGTGGCGAAGTCGCGCAGGCCCGCGCCCTCCTCCGCGACGAACTCCTGGTACGCGGCCTCGCGCGCGGCGCGCCGCGGCGCGGTGAACACCACCTCGAGGGCCGCCTTCTTGGCCTCCCAGACCGCGTCGCGGTCCAGCGCGCCGGGGTCGGCCACGAGGTCGCGCACGGGGTCGGCCGCCCACTCCACGAGGGAGCGGTCGGCCGCCGACAGGTACGCCGTCTCCGGGATGTCCTCCACCCGCACGTACAGCGGGCTGAGGAAACGCCGGCTCGTCGGCAGGTACGGGGAGGGGGTCAGCGGGGTCACGGGCTCGGTCGCCGAGAGCGGGTTGACGCCGACGAAGTCCGCGCTCGCGCGGTGCGCCGTCAGCCAGGCCAGGTCGGCGAGGTCCGCCAGGTCGCCCACACCCCACGACGTGCGCGAGCGCACCGAGTAGAGCTGGAGGAGGAACCCCCACCACTGGTCGTCCTCCAGCCCGGCAGGCAGCTCCAGCCGCCGCGGGGTGACGACGACCGTGACGCGGGACTCGTGGCCCTCGGTGAGCGCGTGCAGCGAGTGCCACCCCAGCGGCAGGTCGTCCGGCAGCGCGAACGTCGCGCGGCCCACGCGCCGCCCGTCCACGGAGCGCGGCTCCACGAGGACGTCGAGCTGCTCCAGGTCGCGGCGGCGGCGCACCGCGTGCTCGCGCGCCGCGGGCTCCGCGCCGTCCAGCTCGAGCCAGACGTGCACGGCGGCGCCGTCGGTGACGTGCACCGGGACCTGGGCGCCGTCGCCCTCGCGCACCACGACCGTGGGCGGCAGGACGGCCCGCCACTCGTCGTCGCGGGCCCGCTGCAGGCTGTGCGTCACCTGCTGGGGCGTGCCCGCCGGCACGTCCAGCGCGCCCAGCACGGCCACGAGGGTCGACGACGGGGCGACCACCACCTCGCCGCCGAAGCCGTGGTGCTCGCCGAGCACGCCGTACGCCTCGGCGAGCTCGCGCAGCTCGGCGCTCGGCTCGTCGGCGTGCACCGCCTCGGACGGGCCGCCAGTATCGCCCCGGGCGTCGTCCGGGGTCTCGTCGCGGGCGTCGTCCGGGGTGGTCGGCTGGTCCTTGCTCACGGAGACGATCCTGCCATCCCCCGTCCCACCAGGGCGTCCGCCCACGCGGCACGACGTCACGCCCGCCGACGTTTCGTCGCGACGCCCCCGCTCGCTACCGTGGGCGGGTGACCCCCGTGATCTCCACGCTCCGGACCGCTGCCCCGGCGGCGGTGACCCCGGAGCCGTCCCCCAGCCCGAGCACGACGACCACCGAGTCGGCCGTCGAGGACACCATCAAAGCCGCCGCGGACGCCGGCTCGTCGTTCTGGACGTGGTTCACCGGCTGGCCCCTGCACATCCTCATCATCCTGGTGGTGGGGCTGCTCATCCTCGCGCTGCTGCGCCGCGTGATCGGCCATGTCACGGAGCGCATCGCCACCGGCTCGGGCACGACCACCACCGAGGGCGGCCCCGCCTGGCGCCGCTACCTGCAGCGCACGCCGTTCGTCGAGGACGCGATCGCGATGGCGAACCCGCTGGCCAGCCAGCGGCGCGCGCAGCGGGCGCGTACGGTCGGGTCGGTGCTGCGCTCGACGGCCAACATCGTGGTCGGCACCATCATCGCGCTGATGATCCTGGCGGAGCTCCAGGTCAACGTGGGGCCGCTGGTCGCCTCCGCCGGCGTCGTCGGCATCGCGCTGGGCTTCGGCGCCCAGGCCCTCGTGAAGGACTTCATCTCGGGCATCTTCCTGCTGGTCGAGGACCAGTTCGGCGTGGGCGACGTGGTCGACCTGGGCTCGGGCGCGCTCGGCACGGTCGAGGAGGTCCAGCTGCGCGTCACGCAGGTGCGCGCCTTCGACGGCACGCTCTGGTACGTCCGCAACGGCGAGATCCTGCGCGCCGGCAACATGACGCAGCAGTGGTCGCGGGCCGTCGCGGAGGTCCGGGTGCCGCTGGACGCCGACCTCGACACCGTGCGGGCCGCGCTCGGCCGCGCGGCCGACGGCGTGCAGGCCGACCCGGAGCTCTCCCCGCTGCTGCTCGAGGCGCCGTCGGTCCGCGGCGTGGACGCCGTCAACGACATCACGATGTCGTTCACCCTCCACGCGCAGACCCGGCCGGGCGACCAGTGGGAGGTCTCGCGCGAGCTGCGCCGCCGCGCGCAGGCGGAGCTGCGCGCGGCGGGCGTGCTCGTACCGCCGGCCGACGCCGAGCCGGTGGCGATCGAGCAGGCGTCCGACGACTGAGTCAGGAGACGAGCAGCGGGTCCATCTGAGCGGCCAGGTCGTCGGCCTCCGGGCCCACGATGACCTGGACCACGCGACCGGAGCGCACCACGCCGAACGCGCCCGACGCCTTGAGCCCCTGGTCGTCCACGAGGGCCGGGTCGCTCACCTCGACCCGCAACCGCGTGATGCAGGGCTCGAGCTCGACGACGTTCCCTCTGCCGCCGAGCGCCGCAAGGATGTCGTCGGCCTTGTGCGGGGCGATGGTCATGGGGGCCTCCCGTGGAATGCGTCGTTGCAGGTCCGTGACCAGCCTAACGCTCCCGGGCGCCGAGCGGGAGGAGCAGCACCGCGGGTGTCTGGGAGGATGGCCCGGTGACGGACCAGACTTCACCCGCGTCGTTCTACGACGCCGTCGGCGGGCACGCCACGTTCGAGCGCCTCGTCGACGTGTTCTACGAGGGCGTCGCCACGGACGAGGTGCTGCGCCCCATGTACCCGGAGGAGGACCTCGGGCCGGCGAAGGTGCGGCTCACGCTGTTCCTCGAGCAGTACTGGGGCGGCCCGACGACGTACAGCCAGCAGCGGGGCCACCCGCGCCTGCGCATGCGGCACGCGCCGTTCAAGGTCAACCCCGACGCCCGCGACCGCTGGCTGGCGCACATGCGCGTCGCCGTCGACGCGCTGGACCTGGCGCCGATCCACGAGTCCCAGCTGTGGGACTACCTGGAGCGCGCGGCGTACAGCATGATCAACACGTTCGACGAGTGACCCCGCCGCGACCCCCGCGGCCCTCCCCGCGACCCACCCTGCGAACCGACCTGGAGTGCGTGTGAGCGAGACGTCCACCACCACGCCCGCCGCCGCGGGCATCCCCGACGCCCTGGACCGCCTGCTGTCGGCCCTCGACCTGCGCGAGGTCGAGGGCTGGGGGCCGCGCGGCGAGGACGACCTGTGGCGCGGCGACAGCGTGCCCGGCCCCGGCCGTCGCGTGTACGGCGGCCAGGTGCTGGCCCAGGCCCTGCTCGCCTGCGGGCGCACGGTGGACGAGGACCGGCTGCCCCACTCGCTGCACGCCTACTTCCTGCGCGAGGGAGCCCTGGACACCCCCATCGACTTCGCCGTGGAGCGGCTGCGAGACGGCCGGTCGTTCAGCGCGCGGCGCACGCACGCCATCCAGCACGGCAAGCCGATCCTGTCGCTGACGGTGTCGTTCCAGACCGACCAGCCCGGCTACGAGGCCGCGGAGCCGGCGCCGCCCGGCGTCCCGGCGCCGGAGGACGTCCCGTCCGCGATCGAGGTGCTCGACGGCATCGACCACCCGGCCGCGAAGTTCTGGTCGCACGAGTCCGCGTTCGACCTGCGGCACGTCGGCGGCTCGCTGTACCTGGGCCCCGACCCGGAGCCGAAGCCCACCCAGCAGGTGTGGGTGCGCGCCCGGCACGCGATCGCGTCCGACGACCCGCTGCTGCACCGTGCCCTGCTCGCGTTCGCCTGCGACCAGGTCATGCTCGAGCCCGTGCTGCGCCAGGCCGGGAGGTCGTGGATCGACGTCGGCGGCGCGGTGCCGATGGCGAGCCTCGACCACGCCATGTGGTTCCACCGCGACGCGCGCGCCGACGACTGGCTGCTGTACGTCCAGGAGTCGCCCGGCGCGCAGGGCGGGCGCGGCCTCGGCCTGGCCCGCGTGTACGACCGCGAGGGCCGGCTGGTGGCGAGCATCGCGCAGGAGGGCATGATCCGGCTCCCCGGCTGACGTCGGTCGCCACGGGCCGAGGCGCTGCGGGGAGCGTGCCGCCGCCGCACACTGTGCGCGTGCGACTGCGCCGCGTCTCCGCGTCCTCCCCCGGCTACTCCCGCCGCGCGAAGGGGGACGGCTGGGTGTTCCTCGACGCGGAGGGCGCACCGCTGGACGACGAGACCGAGGTGGCGCGGTGCACCCGCCTGGCGATCCCGCCGGCCTGGACCGACGTGTGGATCTGCCGGTACGCCGACGGCCACCTGCAGGCGTTCGGTCGTGACGACGCCGGGCGCGGCCAGTACCTCTACCACGAGGAGTGGCAGGCGCGGCGCGCCCGCCGCAAGCACGACCACGTGCTCGACGTGGGACGGCGCCTGCCCGCCGCCCGCGCCGGGGTGACGCGCGCCCTGCGCCGCGACGGCGTCGGGCGCCGCCGCGTGCTGGCGCTCGCGTTCCGGCTGCTCGACGACGCGTACTTCCGCGCCGGCGGGGAGGTCTACGCCGCGGCGCACCGCAGCTACGGCCTCGCGACGATCCGCAAGGAGCACGCCACGGTGCGGCGCGACGGCTCCGTGCACTTCCGTTACCCCGCCAAGTCGGGGCAGCTGCGCGACGTCCTCGTCGAGGACCCGGTGGTGGCGTCCCTGGTCACGACGCTCAAGCGCCGCCGCGGCGGCGTGGACCTGCTCGCGTGGCGGGAGGACGGCGAGGCCGACTGGCACGACGTCACCAGCGCGGACGTGCAGGCCGACGTCAAGGAGCGCCTCGGCGACGACGCGACACCGAAGGACTTCCGCACCTGGCACGCCACCGTGCTCGCCGCGCGCGCCCTGGCCGACGTCGGCGCGCCGCCGCGCTCGCAGCG